>JBBAAW010000012.1:0-25397 GCA_041658075.1 Patescibacteria group bacterium | reverse complement strand
CTAGAAGCGATTTAGTAGTTTCTAGATCGGGGGCGCATATCACAGGTGAGCTTTTGGCATTAAAAAAACCTTGTTTGTTAATTCCTATTCCCTGGGTGTCGCATAACGAACAATACGAAAACGCCAAAATTTTGGTTGACACGGGGCTTGGGACAATTTTGCCGGAGGATAAACTCATCCAGCAGAATCTAGCCGATTGTGTTAAGACGGCGCTTGAGAAACTAGATCGCAAGGGTAATACATCGGTTCAGAATCATGGGGTCGAGTCGGCAGAGTTGATTGTCCAGCAGTTAATGTCGATTGTTAAAAAGACTTAAAAAGCATGAAGAAAAAATCTGCCTCCACCTTAATATACTTTCAAGAAAAAGCCCGCAAAAAAAGTTTGGTAAAAAGGCCACACCACATAAATAAGGAAAAACGAACAAAACATGTGCTCACGGTATTTAAGTTGTTGGGATTTTTTACTCTAGCAGGATTTTTGATTTGGTACTACGTAAAGTATCGACCCTTAAATATAAGATCGGTGGAAATTTCCGGCGCGGAGAGATTTGTTAACAAGGAGGATATTAAAAAAATTGCGGAGGAAAAGTCTCTTGGTAAAAATATCGTTCTACTTAATACCAAGAATTTGCGGGAAGTTATAGCCAGTAATTTTCTAGCGTCAAGATCGGTGAAAGTCGGAAGGCAGTTCCCAAGTCGACTAAAAATTATAGTAACCGAAAGAGTTCCCATAGCTTTGATTTTACCTAAAGACAGCAAAGAATTTTATTTTGTAGACGCGGATGGGTTTATTTTAGGTCCGGCTGACAAGTCGGCCACCAACCTGCCGGTAATAAATTATAGTCAGGGTGTAGAAGTGGGAAAATTTGTGGAGGCGAACGCAGTAAAATATTATTTTGACCTGATTAAAGCCCTTGATGATGATAATGTTGCAGTTTCCACCATAAGCACGTATCCTAGATACACGGAGTTTTTTACTGTAGCCGGCTTTGCCGGTAAGGAGGAAACGCAAGTTCTCTTTACTAACGACCAAAATCCTAAGCCACAGGCTAAAATTTTTTCTAAAATGATGGAGGCTTTTAAGACGGAGGGAAAGAAACTAAAGAAAATTGATTTGAGATTTGATAAAGTAATAGTAGAATTTATTAACTAACATGCCTAAAGAAAAATTTATTACCGCTATAGACGCAGGATCAACTAAAGTTCTAACCATTGTTGCAGCCCTTTCCGAAAATAAAATCTCCGTAGTGGGTGTTTCTAAAGTTCCGTCTAAAGGTATTAATAAGGCGGTAGTGGTAAATATTGATGAGGCGGTGGAAAGCATTTCCCAAAGTATTGATCGGGCGGAAAAAATGGCGGGTGTTTCTATTTCTTCTGCCTATATTACGGTTTCAGGTGGACATATTGAAACGCTAAATTCGCGCGGAGTAGTGGCAGTGGTGCCCCACGAAAGTTCCGAAATTACGCCTGAGCATGTGGCCCGTGCTACCGAAGCCGCGCAAGCGGTGAGTCTTCCGTCGTCCAGAGAAGTTATTCATGTTATTCCGCGCGACTTTATTGTGGACGGGCAGGATGGTATTAAAGACCCAGTGGGTATGAGTGGCGTGCGGTTGGAAGTGGAGACCAACATTATTCATGGACTTTCTGGTTCCATAAGAAATTTGGAAAAGTGTGTAAAGAAGGTGGGCGTGGATGTGGGAGGTTGGGTGTTTACGGGTGTGGCGTCGGCAGAAAGCGCTTTAACGGATACGGAGAAAGAGTTGGGAACAATTTTGGTGGACATTGGGGGCGGAAGTACAAGTTTGGTGATTTTCTTGGAAGGCGCACCCATTTATTCGGCGGTTTTGCCGGTAGGGGGAAAGCATATTACAAGCGACCTGGCTATTGGGCTGAGAGCAAGTCTTGATACGGCGGAAAAAATAAAAATTAAGTTAAGTAACGAAAAGCTTGCCTATATGAGTCTTGCCCGTGAGTTTGAGCGACCATCTTCCAAGTCGATCAGTACCAACCCTGACGAATTTGACGCCACCGGCTACGGTTTGGAAACCAATACCGTTTCCAAAAGGGTCTTGTATGGAATTATTGACCCTCGACTGGAGGAAATTTTTGAACTTATAGCGGGAGAAATTAAAAAAGCCAATTTGCAGGCCAAGCTTCCCGCGGGATGTGTTTTAACGGGAGGTGCGGCGCTAACAGTGGGAGCGGAAAGAGTCGCTAAACAGGTTTTAAAGATGACAGTGAGAGTGGGCTTTCCTAAAGGAGTTTCAGGTTTAATTGACGATATTCAAGGTCCCGATTCATCAGCCTGCGTGGGAGCTATGATTTACGCGTCAAAAATGTCGCGCAACCAGAGCCTCTTGAATTCTAATTCGTCATCAGGTAAAATAGGTTTAGTATTTAAGAATTTGTTTTCTAAACTGAGAAGCTTTCTGCCCTAAGCCTTAAGTTAATGCTTGTAAAACCGGAAATAGAGAAATTTGCAAAAATTAGAGTGGTTGGTGTGGGTGGCGCTGGATGTAATGTTATAAACACCATGATCGACTCGGGACAAATTTCCGGGGTGGAATTTATTGCGGTGAATACCGACGCTCAAGCCCTCTCTATTAGCAAAGCCATGGTAAAAATTCCTATTGGTCAGGATTTAACCCACGGACTTGGAGCGGGTTCTAATCCGGAAATTGGTAGAAAAGCAGCAGAGGAGTCGCTAGACATCTTACGAGGCAATTTAGAGGAAAGCGATATGGTTTTTATTACCGCAGGCATGGGTGGAGGTACCGGTACGGGCGCGGCGCCAATTATTGCTTCTCTTGCTAAAGAGCTGGGAGCTTTAACCGTGGGCGTGGTTACTAAGCCCTTTATTTTTGAGGGCGCTTTGAGAATGAGTAACGCCGAAAGAGGAATTATTGAGCTTAAAAGTGAGGTTGACGCTTTAATTACCATTCCTAACCAAAAACTGTTAGAAATTGCGGACGACAAGATGAGCATCTTGGATGCTTTTAAAGTGTCGGACAGTATTTTGAATCAAGGTGTGCAGGGTATTTCAGATTTGATAGTCATGCCGGGGCTTATTAATGTGGATTTTGCTGATGTTAAAGCCATCATGAAGGATGCTGGAAGTGCGCTTATGGGAATTGGTATTGGGACCGGTGAAGGCAGGGCGGAGCAAGCTGCCAAATCGGCTATCTCCTCCCCACTTTTGGATGTTTCCATAGAGGGAGCAACGGGTATTTTGTTTAATGTAATTGGCGGTAGGGATCTTACTATGCGGGAGGTTGATGTGGCGGCTAGAATTATTGGTCAGTCGGCTAGTACTGATGCCAATATTATTTTTGGAACTACTATTGACGACAAGATGCAGGATCAAATTAGAATAACCGTTATTGCCACAGGTTTTGATGGTGATGAAAAAACTCCGTACGGTCTTCCTAGGGAGAAAAAGGTTGGGTTTAGTATTGAGCAAAAGGTTGAGAAGGTTCAGTCCGACGGGCAAAACATCAATAAAGAAATTCCTGTCGACAATAAATACGACATCCCCGCCTTTTTACGAGGTAAATAACCCGTCACCACGGTATTTTCTGGTATTATTAGAACATATTACCGCTAAGCCGAAAAACAGGCCTTTACATTTTGCTAAATTCTGATAAGATACTATTAAAGTGCCGAAAGGCTCCGAGGATTCACATTTTAGGTGGATACCGATATGAAGTGCCGAAAGGCTCCGAGAAATCCCGCTTTACCGCGGGATTTCGATTTTTATAGATAACTTTTTAAGCGATTTCTAATATCATCTAATTGGTTTTTTGGAAGTTTATATATTTTTCTTTTAAGGCGTTTGGTACTAATAAGTCGTAGTTGTGCCAAAATTAACGAGTTTGGCTGTTTATAAGGGTCCGTGAAGTTAAAATAAAAGTCAACCTTCTTTTGTTTTGTTGAAAGTGGAACAACCCAAACCATCTGACTGTTGAACTTGCTGATAATCAAAACCGGACGAGAAAAGTTGACACCTTTACCGTTTTGTTCAAAACCAATGTTTTTTCCTAATGAAGCTATCCATACATCGCCGTTGTTTGCGTATAGTCCGGACGCAGTCTTTCTCGCGTTTATTTTCTTCTTAAGGATGTTCCAAAGATCAAAGTCATCCATAGGCTCCCACAAAATAACCCCTAACATTAATTAATACAAGATGGTATATTCTAGTTTTATTAGAATTTATTGTTGAGCGGGGATAACGACTTAGGATCCCATATTATTTAGGTTGATTTAGAATCAAATAACGCTTTCCAAAGCGATTCTACTCAAGGAGACCTGCCATGGCTTATATCTACTCGAGGAACGACCCTTTTGTGGGTCGAAGCGAAGAAGGTCGTAGAAGCGACCAAGGGCGGCGCGTATGTGCATGTCACAGCATATGGGGTTGAATACCGCATGTGCCGCCGCGAGTGGAACAATCCGGTCTTCGACAAGACGAGATCGGACACATTGGTCCAGGACGCTGAGGGCAGCTGGCTGAGAATCTGGAGTCTCGAGCCCTGTAATTCTATTAGCATCGATATTAGTATCCAGCCGACAAAATATACTCAATCGTTAGTTTCTACTTGTCGTACAAACATAATTAGAACGACTTAACAATATGGATTGTTTGCAGTCGTATATTTAATTTGAGAGCATGTAAAAGTCGCCTGAAACGATAGGTAAAAATTTTAAAGAAGGATTGTGGGCTAATAACTTTCTCGGCAGTGCAAAGTTTTTAACCTATAAAGTCTGCCTATGAAAAAAGAAAAAAAGGCGTTGTCTAAAAACAGCGCAATAAGTTTCTCTCCTAACTCATTAAAAATTTTAGAGAAACGGTATTTGTTAAAAGATCAAAATGGTGTGGTAGCAGAAACCGTGGAAGGCATGTTTGGAAGGATTGCTAAAGTAGTGGCTTCTCCTGATGCGGAGTACGGGTATGAAGAAAAATCGCAAATTGACTTTTATAATTTAATTTCCAGCAAAAAGTTTTTTCCTAACTCTCCCACTTTTACCGGTGCGGGAACGCCGTTAGGTCAGTTGGCTGGATGCTTTGTTTTGCCTATTGAAGACGATCTTGGAAAACATCCAGATGGAATTTTTTCCACTTTAAGAAACGCTGCCCTTATACAGCAAGTGGGCGGGGGAAATGGGTTTTCTTTCTCCGATTTACGACCCAAAGGAACCTTGGTGAAGAGTAGTATGGGCAAGGCCACAGGTCCGGTGGGGTTTTTGGCGGTATACGATAAAGCTTTTGGTGAGGTAGCGCAGGGGGGAGTGAGAAGAGGTGCTAACATGGCGGTTTTGTCGGTGAGTCACCCGGATATTCGCGATTTTATAAAATGCAAATCAGATGAGGGGGAAATTAGTAATTTTAACATTTCTGTGTCAGTAACCGATGAATTTATGCAGGCAGTTAAGGACGACAAAAAGTTCGACCTGGTGGATTCGCATTCTAAAAAGGTTGTGGAGTCGCCAAGAGCACGAGAGATTTTTGAAATGATAGTGGAATACGCGTACAAAAACGGCGAGCCCGGGGTTTTGTTTGTGGACGAAGCTAATAGGTACAATCCGGTTCCCCATTTATACGAACTTAAAGCTACTAATCCTTGCGTGACGGGAGATACGCTTGTAGCTACCCCTCTTGGTTGGTTAAGAGCAGACAATATTAAAGAGGGTGACTCTGTATGTACTGTTTTAGGTGTAGGAAAAGTTGAGAAAGTAGAAGTTAATGAAGATGCGCCGGTGTTTAATGTGTACTTATCTGACGGTGGTGTGGTTAAAACTACAGCTGCCCACCAGTTTCACACTAGAGGCTCTCGGAAGAAGTTTTTTAAGCAGACCCGTTTAGATGAGATAGAGATTGGCGAATGGGTCAGAGTATATTCTTCGATGTTGCCCAATAACCGGCTTGCAGAAAAGTTTTTTGGTGTGAGTGACCGTGAATACGGCTTTCTTGTGGGGGTACTTATTGGTGATGGATGTTATACGCCGCATAATTTGGCAAAGAATGTTGTCCGAATTAGCACTCATGCCGATGAAAAAGAGTGGAACGATATATTAATATCGACCTTTGCTAAGGTGGGTGTAGAAAAAATGTATAGCTATGTTAACAAAGGAAGTCGTTCTATGATGATGGACCCCAAGCCCGGAAGAGTTATTTCTGATTGGGTTAAGTCTTTACCTTTGGAATCGGCGAGAGGTCCTCAAAAAACAATTCCGGAAGTATACATAAATAGCAATAGTGAGTTTCTTACCGGGCTTTTGGATGGTTTGTTTTCCACAGATGGAAGCATCGACCTTCAAAGCAACCATCCGCTGGCGAGGTTTCACACCTCCAGCCAAGAGCTTGCTAAACAGGTACGCCGGATTTTACTAATGTTTGGTATACACGGAAGAGTATGTAAGTCTACAAGGAAGTGGCATGAAATAAATGGACGCCCAATTAGGAACGATCGACCAAAATATGATGTTGTAATTTCTGGCGAAAGCTTTGGTGTGTTTTACAGGAAAATCCATTTAAGTCATCCGGAAAAACAGAAACGACTAGACAAAGCCGCACTAACCACCAATTTTACTGGAGGCAATTGGACGGCACGCGTTGTAAAAATTGAGCCGGCGGGGAGTGAAAGGGTATATGATCTTTACGAGCCACACAGTGACACATGGATTACTGAAGGATATGTGTCAAGAGGGTGTGGCGAACAGTGGCTTGGTCCATATGAGAATTGCTGTTTGGGTTCCATAAATTTACTGGAGCATCTGGACGACGCCGGACAATTGGATTGGGGGTCGCTTAGAGACACTACCACTTTATCTACCAGATTTTTAGATAATGTGGTTACAGCCAATAAATATGTTGATTCGGTGCCCCAATTAAGGCAAGCTGCAGAAAATTGTAGACGAATTGGTCTGGGTTTTATGGGTTTGGCGGATGTGATGTACTCAATTGGGGTTAGGTATGGCTCGGAGGAAGGTTGTGATTTTGCCGGTCAAATTACAGAGTTTATTAGATATCACTCCATGCTCGCCTCTATAGATTTGGCTAAAGAAAGAGGGGCATTTCCCGCCATTAAAGGAAGTATTTACGACTCTAAAAAGTTAAAATGGCAAGCCCCCAAACCCATAAAACCTTTTAAGAAGGATTTTGATCGACCAAAAGTAGACTGGGATTTAGTGGAGGAGCAAATTAAAAAGTATGGTATTAGAAACTCCGCGCAAACCACCGTGGCACCTACCGGAACCATTTCTACCGTGGCCGGTGTGGAAGGCTATGGTTGCGAGCCGGTCTTTGCCTTAGCTTATTACAGAAATGTTTATCAAGCGGCGGGGAATACAGAAAAGCTTACTTTAACCTACGTTAGCCCGCTTTTTGATAAGGCCCTAGACGGCTTAAATCTAAAAGAGGAGTCAAAAAAGAAAATTGTGGAGCGAGTTTTGGAGACCGGCTCTTGCCAAGATATTGCGGAACTTCCGGGAAAAATTAGAAATACTTTTGTGGTGTCCGCGGATGTTTTACCGGAGGAGCACATTAAGACGCAAGCGGCTATTCAGGCATTTATCGATAACTCTATTTCTAAAACCTGTAATTTTCCGCCCACAGCAAAAAAAGAAGATATTGCCAAAGTTTATATGATGGGTTGGGAAATGGGGTGCAAAGGTTTAACGGTTTACGTGGCGGGTTCTAGGCAGGAAGTGGTATTGGAAACTAAAGAAACCAAAAATACTGCAAAGAATAAAAAGGACGGGAAAGCGGAGCCAGTGACTGTGGTTGAGCCGGTTAAAAAAGAAATGGAGCGAGGTTACAGGCTTACCGGAACCACTTATAAGTTGGATACCCCACAAGGAAAGGCTTTTATTACGGTCAACAAAGACGTAGAGGGCAATCCCATGGAGGTTTTTGCTAACGTAGGTAAGGCTGGTAGCGATGTGGCAGCGCTTTCGGAGGCTTTGGGTCGACTTATTTCCGGCTGGCTTAGAGTTTCAGAAAGTCCTTTAAGAACCGCTAAAGAAATTGTCGTACAGCTGCTAGGGATTGGAGGCTCACGCTCCGTGGGTTTTGGTAGTAAGCGTGTAAGTTCTATACCGGATGCGGTAGCCAAGGTGTTAGCGGAAGATTGCGATTTCCATGTTAGAAACAACGGTGCCAATATCGTGGAGAATAAAGAAGATAAAAAGGAAGTATCAGTATTTTCTTATGTGAATATGTGTCCTGAATGCGGAAATTCCTCCTTTATTAACGAGGAAGGTTGTTCCAAGTGTTACGAGTGTGGTTATAGCGTTTGTTAAATATGCCAATTTACACTAAAAATGGCGACGCGGGAGAAACGGGGCTTTTTAACGGCGATCGCGTAATAAAATCCTGTAATTCTATCAACGCTTTAGGTGATCTGGACGAGCTAAATGCTTCTTTAGGTCTAGCACGCCTACATTTAAAGAAGACCGATTCGTTAAAGCTGGCGCAAATCCAAAAAGATTTATTTACTATTGGATCGATAGTAGCGGGATTTAATATCGGCGGTAGTGTTAAGAAGCCTTTGGGTAGTAGGGTCGACTGGATGGAGAAAGAGATCGATGCTATGGATAGAAAACTTTCCCCTTTAAGAAATTTTATCTTGCCAAACGGTTGTGAATCATCGACTACACTTCATTTAGCGCGGGCAGTTTGTAGGCGTTGTGAACGATCTCTGGTGTCTCTGGGTTCGCATAGCGGTCTAATACCCTACATCAATCGCCTTTCTGATTATCTGTTTATACTGGCTCGACTTGAAAACAGTCGACACAAAGTTGATGACGAGTTGGTTAATTCAAACCCGCGATAATTAAAACATCGTAATCGGTAGGTTTAATATTCACATCCACTACCTCTACTGAGTAATTTGATCTAAGGTCATTAGTAAGCATATCCTTATAGTCAACCAGATCTTTTGGTAGTTTAATCGTAGTTTTTGCGTAGTCAGTTCTATCAGAGTTGCCTGCAGGCAATACATTGTAGCCGAATCCTTCTAAGTAAGCCTTTAACTTTCCCGCTGACCCTGGGATGCCATTTCCGTTTTCTACTCTAATTTTAAGATCTGTCCGTTTTATTTCTTTTTGTGGTTTTTTAGGCTCTTCCTGCGCAGGATTTTGTGGCGACTCTGTGGGAACTTGGTTTTGTTCAGCCAAAACGCTTTGGTTTTCTTGATTAGGAATCTTTTTGCCAAAAATACTATTAAAACCCACGGTTAATTGGAGAATAACTCCTCCCACTAAAAGTATCGATGCTATTGACGCTACAGCCATGGCAGGAAAAGGTTTACCACTTATTACTTGCGGAGCAGGTAAAAGATTTAATAAATTAGTTTGGGAATCCAACATCAACACGTTTTCTTCCAGAGTTTTTTTAGTAATGCCAATCTCCTCATAGCCTTTTTCCAAGTCCCCATTTCCTAGGGTTAAAACTTTATGTGAACCAAAAATATGCTCGTTATTAGAAAATGAGTAAATGTTTAACTCACTGCCTTTATTGTTGTATACAGAAAGTTTCCAAAACAGCTCTATTAGTTCGTTTAAAGCAATTTTCTTATCCAATTTTTCCGCAAAGGAAGTTCCGGTAAGTTCACTAAAAACCGCAGTAGTGGAATCGTTATGAGGAAACACGAACATGCTGGAAATGTTTCCATTTGTTTTGGGCAAAATAAGTCCAAAAGGCAAAATCCCACCAATTTCCAAACCAATTGTGTTAGAAGCGTCTACAAAAGCCTGTAAAATATCTTTTTTAATTCCTACAAATTGGTAAACAAAAGGCGCAATTTTAAAGTAGCTAAAATATAGGTCGTCTACGACCTTATCCACTAAACGATCTTTAATTTGCTGCAGGAAATGCTCGTCGCCATTCCCGTCGTTTTTATTGGTCGTTAGCAGAAAAAGCTCCGTAAGTTCCGGTTCCAGTAAGAAGTACATAGGAAGCTTTGGTAAAGTGTCGCCCAGATCCTGAGCTAGGATTTTGGAAAATTCCTTGGCAAACTCGTGTGGATCTACAATTCTGGAGTGCGAAAGAGCCGTGGGAAGAAGATCCTCCGTAACTAATTTTATAGGTTGTGTGCCATTATAAAGAGCAATTTTAAGAGTGCTAGAGTTTAAATGAATAAAGTATCCGTCCATAGCTTTTATCATAGCAGACAATCAGTGCTTGAAAAAGCCCACAAGATGTTGTAGTATTCTCAGGTTATGAAATACGCAATAATAGAGCTAGCAGGGCGACAATTTATGGTTAAAGAGGGCGACACTTTGGAAGTTACCCGTCAGAGTAAGCTTTCCTGTAAAACTCTCTTTTACAAAAGTGAGGGCGAGACTAAGGTTGGAACACCGTATTTGGAAAATATTTTGGTCGACTTGGAGAAAGTAGAGGATAAAAAAGACGACAAAGTTGTAGTAGCGAGGTTTAAATCCAAGTCAAGATATAGGCGCAAAAGAGGCCATCGCCAGCCCATTAGCGTGGTTAAAGTAAAAAGCATAAAGGAGAAGAAGTAAATGGCACATAAAACTGCAACCGCATCAAAAGCTACACAAAAAGGAAATGTTGCCGGAAAAAGACTTGGCGTAAAACTTTCCCACGGACAGGGTGTTAAAACGGGTCAAATAATAGTACGACAGCGCGGCAGAACCTTTATTGCCGGAGAAAATGTAAGAATGGGCAAGGACTTTACTTTGTACGCGGTTAGTAACGGAAAAGTTTGCTTTGGAAGTTACTTGGGTCGACGCAAAAGAGTAAGCGTTACAGCTTAAATTCTTCTAATGTCAGTTGGTGGCCAATAAACCACAAAAGCTTTTCCCACAAGATTATCAAAAGGTACAAGCCCAAACATTCTGGAGTCAAAGCTCTCATTGCGGTTATCACCCATTACTGCAAAATAACCCTTTGGAATAGGAGAATCATTATACTTAGCCAGTTCTCCCAGACTTTCCACTTTAACGTTCTTAGGCAAATAGCTTTCGCCGATTATATTTCCGTTGACCGTTATCTTCCCGTCAATCAGTCTTAAAGTATCGCCAGAAAGGGCAATAACCCGTTTTATTAAAAATATCGCGTTATTCTGCAAACTTCTAAAAACCACGATTTCTCCCCGTTCTGGCGCGCGGCCTTTGAAAGTTACTTTTTCTACTACGATTCGCTCCCTATCTTTTAAAGTTGGATGCATGGAATTGCCGGTAATTTCCAGCGATTGGCCAACAAAAACCATTACTAAGATAGACAAGAAGAGGCCTACAACAAACGTCTCAACAAAACTAGTTAGCGATTTTTTCATCAAATGATTGTATAATTAACGGCGTGGGAAGTCACGCGATTCGTCATTCCGACACTAGGGCCGCTTAGCTCAGTTGGTTAGAGCGCTGCATTCACATTGCAGAGGTCAAAGGTTCGAATCCTCTAGCGGCCACCACCATTGATAATAATCCTGTCATTACAATTTGAGGGTAGAAAAGGGAGTTTATAAATAACGAATCGATTAAGAGGGCTAGAATCAGACCCACGGTTATAGGGTCGATGTGTTTAAGCGCGGTTAAAATTGTCGATACAAAAAACCCGGCAAAGAAAGTAAGTCCAAAAACGCCGGTGGTGGCAAAAACTAAAAGCAAACTTGAATCACTTCCAGCGCCGGACCGCGCGGTAAGATTAGAATCGTCCAAAAACCCATACTCCTTTTGCGCGTACCTAAAAGCATTGTAACCCACACCAAAAACCCAATTCTCTTTTGCAACTTTCCATGTATTTTTCCAAGAAATTAATCTAAAACTGGCGGAATCTTGTGGGTCCGTAACACCGGAAATTCTAGTTTGAATCCTGGGTACAGCAAAAACTGCCAGTAGAACAATCGCTAGAGATACAAGTAAGAGAGACTTTTTTCTTAATAGGGCAAAAAAAAGTAGGACCGATGTAGCAAGCCACGCGCTGCGGGAAAAAGTAAGAAAAATGCCGGTGAGGAATATTATCGTCGATAGATAACTTATCGACGCGAATTTTTTTGGAAGTATTCTTTGTTTCAACGATAAGGCTAGGCAGATGACAAAATAAATACCAAGGAAATTGGGGTCAAAAAATGTTGACGCCATGCGATTTTTGTGAGGATCCCAGCCTAGAGTAGGGTCTAGGGTTTCTAAGTTCGGTAAAAGGATTAACTGAATAAGACCTGCTACAAAAAGGAAAAGTCCGGTGTAAATAATCGCGCGCTGTATTTTGTCGACCTGAAAAACTCTTAGTTCAATCAGATTCCATGTAACAAGGGCAAAAATTACATAAGAAAAAAAGCGCACCAAATAACTTACCGAGATAAGAAATTCCGTGGGTTCTAAATTCAGGGGAGTGAATGCCAAAGACGATGCTCCTAAAGCGCAAAAAGCAACTAGGAATAATATCGGCAGAGGAATTTTAGCGGATTTCTTTATTGACAATAGATAAACAATACCGATGAGATCAAAAAGCGCAATCAAAGCATCAAAAAGATAAATACTTCCCTCATTAAATTTGTAGATTACGGAAAATTGCCCAAGCGATAGGGTAGAAAGGCATAAAATAAAGAGCGGGAAAAGGAATCGCGCAAGTTTACTTTTAAGAATACTTTGATACATAGTGCTCCCGCCACGACTTTACGGCAAAAAAAGTCAACATGAGCAAAATCAACCCTTCCGATATCCAGGTAATGTATGCGGAAGCGTAAAAGCTAAATTTTGGTATTAAGATAAGATTGGCGGAAACATTAAAAATTGCACTTGCTAAATAGATCGTAGGCAAATATTTCTGCTTATCTAGTGTAACTATAAGGTAGGAAATAGGTTGGGTGAGAAAAAAGATAAAAAGCCCCACGGATAAAATTTTTAATACTCCTACAGATTGGACGAATTCTTGTCCTCCCAGAATTTTAATTACGATCGGAGAGGCCATATATAAAGCAATCGATACGCCAAGACCCAGAACGAATAAGTATCCCAAGCTTTTTTTAAATGTGAGAATAAACTCGTTCTTACCCTCTTTAACTTTCCTTACAAAAATTGGATAAGTGGCGTTCATAAAAAAAGTGGGTAAGACCAGCGCGACTTCGAAAATTTTGTAGGGTAGAGAATAAATGGCCACGGATTCAATGTTGTTTAACTCGACTGTCGGTGGAAGTTTAAGGAGTGAGAGCAGGACAGTGTCGGCCTTGAAATTAATTTGGGAAAAGATAAACATCAACCCGAGAGGCAGCGAGCTTGCCAGCAGACCTTTAGCTGTCTCGGTGTTTAGGTTTAGAGAAGATTCATACCCTTGTTTTTTTAGAAATCGCGCGTTTACAAGAAATGTTGCTGCTCCGCCCAAAACATAGGTGAAACTTAGTAAACGAATGTCCAACCCAAGTTTAACAAAAATCACTACCAGCAGAATCGTAACAACACTACCGCCAATGTAGCCGATTGACGACAGATCATACCGCTGTTTGTACTGGAAAATCAAGTTTGTGGTTGAGTACAAGGCTTGCGTAAGTATTAAAAGCGAAGACATTAGAATACCGGTTTTTAAAAATGACGAGTAGGGTAAAAAGAGTGTGATTATGTTTAATACAACAATAAAAACAAGTGACAGCAAAAGCCGCAGGCCTAAAACCGCCCGATAGTACTTTTGTGCGTTTTCTACATCATCACCGATTCGTTTAAGGGCTGTAGTATTGAGTCCAAAGTCGGCTAGAATGTAAAAAAGGGCGGGAAGAGTTTGCATTAAAGAAAATTGCCCGTAGCCTTCTTTGCCAAACGCCCGTGTAATGAGTATAGTTGCCAGCACGGTTAGCGACATACTTACAAACTTGGCTGTAAGCTGGGCGGTTGTGTTGTACATAACACTTTTTTTCATGGTTGATTTTGGCAGTTGCTAATTTGCATTTGAGTTTTTTGCAAACTTGCCGGTTCTCCCTTAATTTTTTTTATCTTTTTGACGACTTCATATTGTTCGTAAGGCACGCCGTTGCTATTTACCCAGGAGAAATGATCGTAGGGAGGGTTGTATAAAATAGTAAAGGGTGTTACCGCGCGAACCTTATTGTCTTTAAGCCACACTTCTTCAAAAGCAGTTTTATAGTTTTGTGCCACAGTCTGCGCGTTAAGGTAAGAACCATTGTAGGGATTTCCTTCCGCATGTGGCCAGCCGGTTTCTGTTATAAAAACAGGCAGATCTTTTTTTACTCCTAAAGCAGTCTTTAAGTAACCCAGTTCATCTTCATAAGCTTTTATACTCCAAAGTCCGGTATCATAAGGACTTCCGGAAAAATTAGGCTGTGGATAGGGGTGACTTGCCCATCCATCTAGTTTCTCAAAAATCCCTGGAACCTCTTGATCCATTTGATACATGAATGTTAATGGGTTTATGTATCCATTTCCGTTGGGAGCGCTGGCGTTTAAAGCACCGTTTAGCATAAAGAAGCTAGCATTCTCCTGTTTAAAAATACTGATAGTATAGTCCAAAATCTTGGCATAATTTTTAGCATCAGCAGCACCTTTCCAAAATTTGTTGTCGTTAGGCTCGTTGTAGACGCTTATATAACGCTCTTTTATGGGCCATAAAAAGCTGTTTAAAAAGCTGGCCGACTCCTTAGTGTCACCTTTATATTTTGTCGTATCCACATCCCAAAGTTGGATTATAGGTATTAAATGTTGACTATTTAAATCTTCAAAAACGCGTTTCCATTTGTTGTAGTCGCGATCTTTAACATTGTAGGGGATCAGAACATAGCCCCAGTCGCCACCATTTGAGTTAACCAATTTTTCTGCCAATTTAAAAAATCTTTCCTCCTCTGCGTAGATATAAATACCAAATTTATTGTTTGGTTTGGATAAGCTTGAATAGTTTGGGTATGACATGTACTCTAGGGAAGAAAACTGATTACATTGTGTGTACGGAGTAGTTTCCCCGCTTTTGTTTGTAGTGTTTATAATGTAACTGTTGCCACTCTTGTTGTTGGTCTGATTACTGGTATAAATTCTTACTCCAAGAACCATTGCCACTGCCAAGACTCCTAAAATCCAAATATTTCTCGTGTTCATGTAACTATTTTAACCTATATCTATGCTAGACTAAAACGGTGTTTATTGACCGTGATAAAATAATTTCCGTTTACCTATCTTGCGCCTTGTTGTTTGGGCTTGTCTTAATATTTAATCACGGACAAAATCTTGAAACCGTTTTTCTCAAGCCTCTAGACGACTCTTACAGCATTTTAGGAAGTCGTTCCGTTTTTAAAGACTTAACGAGTGGTAACCGGGTTTACGCCTTTTTACCTTATTGGAATTTAGGTCACGATGTTTTAAATGTCGACACAATAACCGACCTTTCTTACTTTGGATTAAATGTTGACGCCAAAGGGAGGATAGTAACAAACGATGTACCTTATAAAAAATGGCGTGAGGATAAAAGATTAGCCGAAACTACTACAAAAGTTAAAAAAAATGGCGGGCGGGTGTCGCTGACTTTAGTTTGTCATGTGGAGGAAGATATCGATGCAGTTCTTTTTTGTACAGATTGTTGGAGCGACTTGGCAAAAGATCTTGAGCGCGAACTTGTGTGGGCAGGTATAAAGGATGTAAACGTTGATTTTGAGTATCCTTTTTACACCACGCCGGAAAATGCCCAAAAATATTCTCAGCTGGTGGGATTTCTAAATAATTATCTCGACACGACTTTTGGCGACTCGTTTGTGGTAGTCTCTGCCTACGCCGATTCTGCGGACAGGGCAGTGAGAGATGAGGTTAGACTTACAGATCTCAAAAGTCTAGCTGCTAATGTTGACGCGATTTTTATTATGGCCTATGATTTTCATCGTCCGGAATCAGCTAACGCCGGTCCTGTGTCGCCTCTTGAGGGTTCTTATAAGAGTTCCAGATTAAACCTTACAACCGCAGTAGAGTCATATTTAAAAGTCGTGTCCGCCAACAAATTAATTTTGGGTCTGCCCTTTTACGGCTACAACTGGATTGTGGAGGACTTGTCCCCTATGTCAGCAAGAATAGAGGGCAATGATACAATTGGTTTCTCTAAATCTATTAGTTATGCAGAAGTTACGGATCTGTTGATTAAAAAGCAACTCAAGCCCTCTTGGGATGATTTAGCAAAGACCCCTTATGTAAATTACATTGATGCAGAAACGGGATCTAATCGACAGGTTTGGTACGACAACGCTGAATCGCTAAAGTACAAAGTAGCCTTGGCGCAGAAAAACCACTTTTTAGGAGTAGGTGTGTGGGCGGTTGGTTACGAGGGTGGTTACGCTAACCTTTGGAATGTTTTTAAACCGTTTTAAATCCCAGCTTTAACATACTTTACTTTTATAGTCTCATCCGATTTGTTACCAGCCTCGTCGGTTGCCTCTATCTTAATTTCTATATCGCCTTCGGTGACTCCCAACAACAATTCAAAGGTGTTATTGGCGCCAACAACCGCAAGTTTGTCGTTTATTTTAACCTCGCACTTTTTATCCAACGAGCCTTTTATCATAATTCTCTGATTTAAGTTTCTCACGGTGGCGCCGTCTTTTGGCTCGGCTATGGTAATTTTTGGCTTTTTAGTGTCGTAGGTAATTTCTAGTATTTGTGACTTTTCGCTTTGGTTTTGATACGCGTCTTCCGCTTTGGCAAATACAGTGTTTTTTCCTTCTATTAGAGCAACATTGTCAAAGGCGAATGTTCCGATAGAGTCGGCGTTTACACTTCCTATCTGCGGTCCGTCAACAAAGAGCGTTACCTTTGAGCCGGGTTCAGAAAAACCTTTTACAGATAACAGCTTTTTATTAGTAACGGTGGGTGTGTTGTAAAAGTAAGGCGGTGGCGGAGCTAAAGTATCATCTTTTTCCTTGGGTTTACCGATCTTAGAAATCAGTCCAAAAAAGGAACCAATGTTGGTGGCAAAAAATCGTAAGGTAATAAAAATAGTTCCAATGATCACAAAAGTCGCCAGCAGAGTTTTATATAATCTTTTTTTGACTTCTTCCTCGTGTTGTTGCATATCGTTACCCCTGCAAATTTAAGCCTCTAAGATACTCTTTTAGGTCTTTTGCCAAATCCTCGCGCTCCATGGCAAACCTAAAAGTTGTCTTTAAATAGCTAGAAGGGTCTCCGGTGGTAAGCCACTCCCCGTCAATTGGTTGAGCAATAATCTTTTCCCCTTGATGTGCCAAATTATTATGCATATCAGCTACCCAAAGCTCGCCGCCCAATCCCGTTTGCAGTTTTTCGGCTTCCTCAATCATTTTATAGGAAAATACAAATCTACCAAACTGCGCCATATTAGAGGGATTTTTTCCAAGCGGGGCTTTTTCTAAAATCTCCTCAATTTCGTACTTATTGGGCGCGTCTTTTTTATATCTAACTGTTCCGTATTTATGAACCTCGCTATCCGGAACCTCTTGTACTGCCAAAACACTTGCCGGGTTCTCCCGTTCAAAAACATCTATTAGCTGCTTGGTGACAGGCGTTTTTGCTATGGTTAGATCATCACCAAACATATACACAAAAGCTTCATCGTCGTCAATCAAATTTTTGACTGCCAAAAGGGGAGTAGCATTGCCGTAAGGGAGGTGTCTTTTTTGTCGGACATAAACAAAATTAGCAATTTGTGGAATTTCTCGCACCATTTCTAGCGACTCTTTTTTCCCATTTTTTTCCAATAAGTACTCAAGAGCAATATTGTTATCAAAGTAGTCTTCCATGATGCTCTGTCCCGACCTGGTAACAAGAATGATGTCTGTAATTCCTGAATCCACGGCTTCTTCAACCAAATACTGAATTATTGGTTTATCTATGATGGGCAGCATCTCCTTAGGTTGGTTTTTAGTGGCGGGCAAAAAGCGTGTTCCGTAACCT
Source organism: Patescibacteria group bacterium (assembly GCA_041658075.1). Classification (GTDB taxonomy): domain Bacteria; phylum Patescibacteriota; class WWE3; order UBA101185; family UBA10185; genus JBBAAW01. The sequence goes on along the minus strand of JBBAAW010000012.1, from coordinate 7,529 downwards.
GCAGCAGCAATAACCGCTTTTGTAATTTTTTTATGGTCCTTCATGCGTGAGCCTCCTTCTGCCAGTTTTAGGCAAATTTTGACTTGTCATCCCGTGAAGACGGGATGGAGCCAGAGGTGGGAATTGAACTCACGACCTTTCCCTTACGAAGGGATTGCTCTACCAACTGAGCTACTCTGGCATATAGTATAGTTCTGTGGGATCTATTTTAACAAACTTTAGGGTTAATAACCGACGCGATGTCTTTTGCGCTTAAAATGTGCGACGCTACACACCTGCTTAACATAGCCACGCTTGGTTGGTGTGAGAAGCCAACATATTCTACAACCTTCCCTTTTTCTTGGACTTTTCTTATCGCGGGTGCGAGATCGGTGTCAGACGACACTAAAATTATTCGATCGCAAAGATTCTCATAGGTAGCTACTAACATGTCCACAGCGATTTGTACATCCACGCCTTTTTCATGAAACACGCCGTCAGATTCTAAAAGGTAGCCCAATGAGTAGGAAAAACCGTGGTTTTTAAGAACAACAAAAAGTTTTTGCTGATTCGCCAGCATTTTTTCGCCCTGTTTTGTTCCAGTCTGTCTTATCCTACCTACATAGTAACGAGATTTTATTATCGTGTGGTCATCGGCAAGTAGAGAAGCAAATTTTCTAAAATTAAGGTTAAGTAAATCATGATAACCCAAGTCTTTGAGTTTGTAATAAAAGTTACTACCGTCAATTAAAATATAACATCTCTGAATCACAATAAATGGGGCAGATAAAAAATTTCCCCTGCAAACAACTTTCGCTCTCACAGGGGGGATTAGCGGAAGTAGATTAGCACATTAACGAATAAAAATCAAGCAGTTTGGGCTAGTATCTTTCGTTAACAATTGTAAAATTACCTAAATCGTCAATAATTAAATAGTTAGCCCAACCGTAATCAAAAAATCCAGTGTCAATAAAATTATTCTTTTTGTTTAAGTACGGGCGATGGGTATGTCCGCAAACCAAAAGATATTGAAGGGAGCTTGTCTTGTTTCTTAAGTCTTTAGAGATGTAATTAAAAAAGAATGGTAAAGCGTAAGCGCCCAAAAGATTAAAGATAGTATTTTGAATAAAGCGGGTAATTTTAATGTACATCTTTATCCAAAAGCTTCCTGCTCGTTTAATATTTTTCTGATGACGGTCATGCGAGTACTTGGGAAAAAGAATATCCTGACCGTGTCTAAAAAGATACTTTTGTTTTGGCGTATCCATGCAGTATTCGTCCGCTGCTTTATTACAAAATTGATAAATGCGGTTATCGCTAAAAACTTTGTCGTCATGATTGCCGTAAATGTACACCGTATCTTTTTGTTTCAACAGCGGGAAAAGTTTGTTCCATTCCGACTTTAAAAATTCGTCAAAAGAAATGGAAAAACCTTCCCAGAAGTCGCCGTTTATTATTATTTTGTCCGACTCGGAAATCAGCTTCTTTAAAGCATCAAACTGCCTTTGGTGAAATTTTTTTGTAAAATGTGTGTCTGAAAACACTAAAGTTGACATGTAACCTTATATTTTAGCAGATTTATTGGAGCGGGGAACGGGGATCGAACCCGCGACCTCTTCCTTGGGAAGGAAGCATTCTACCACTGAACTACCCCCGCATATTGTCTATGGTATCACTAACACCTGCCCGGGGAAAATTAGGGCTTGTTGTCCGTTGGGTAGATAGTCCACGCTGGCAGAATTGGCGTTTAAGATGTTTACCCACTGTGTGCCGTCGCCGTAAACTGCCTCCGCGATTTCCCACAGAGTGTCGCCGCTTTTTACAGTGTAGTTTCCTTTGCTAATATCGCCTTGTTTGTAATCCGTAGCGACCCAGGTACCAACATCAACCACTTTATTATTCGATATGGTTGCCGTGGTATCTGCATTATTGTCGCCCAAATTTTGTGTAGAGGAAGAACTCGTGTCGGGCAAATTTTCAAAAGATTTGTTTTTATCTTTGTTAAGATAAAACTGAATTTGATTAAAAGTCCAATAGGAAAAAAGTGCCACAAAAGCCAACGCAAGAAAGGCAAGAGTCTTGTTGTTTTTCATACCAACCTTCCTGGGGCGTGTTAAATTTTAGAATAATTAAACTTCTGGCGGGACCGACCGGTCTCGAACCGGCGACCTCTTCCGTGACAGGGAAGCGCTCTAACCAACTGAGCTACGGCCCCAATGTATTGAGAATTTAGCAGAACAGGTGGATTTAGTCAATAAAAATTGTTAAGATAAGGCTGTGCAGTTAAAACCTCAAACCGAGTACAAATATACCAACAAAGAAGTATGCCAGCGCCTTAAAGAAGCTTTAGCGGCTATGGAAATTAAGGGCGCTAATGTTTTTAAAATTCGTGCTTATCAAAACGCCATTTCGTCCATAGAAAGTATTACCAATTCCGTGTACGACTTATGGCAAAATAATCAGTTGGATCAGATAATGGGCATGGGCGTGTCGTTAAAAGGGCATATTAACGAGCTTTTTACCACGGGAAAAGTGGAGGAGTTTACGGCGTTAAAAAAGGATCTGCCGGCGGGAATGTTTGCGCTTATTGGAATTAAAGGCGTGGGTGCAAAAACGGCTTTTAAGTTGGCTACAGCGTTTAATTTAAACGACATGGAAACAGCGGTGGAAAAAGTGCGACAAGCTGCCACAGAGAGCAAAATTCAGCAGCTACCCGGCTTTGCGGAAAAAAAGGAAGCGGATATTTTAAAGGCTATTGAGCAGGAAAAAATGAACAAAAATGTAATGCCCAGGTTATTGTTGAATCAAGCAGAAGAGATATCCCAAAGAATTGCTGACTACATGAGCAAAGAAACGGCGGTGGAAAAGATTGAGACTTTAGGATCTCTGTGTAGACGGGCATCTACTGTGGGCGACTTGGATATTGCTGTAGCAACAAAAAGTCCTGATGTGGTAATTAAACATTTTTTAGAATTTCCGGAAGTTGAGGAGGTAACCGGTGGCGGTGACAAAAAAGCCTCTGTGCGGCTTAAAAACGGTGTGCAAGTGGATATTAGAACGAGCGACCCTTCAAGTTTTGGCTCTATGGAGCAGTATTTTATAGGGTCAAAACAACACAATGTGGTTTTGCGGACTTATGCTTTGGAGAAGGGGATGTCGCTTTCCGAGTATGGGATAAAAGTTAGCGGAAAGCTGCATGAATTTGCCAGTGAAAAGGCATTTTATAAAAAAATTGGTTTGGAGTGGATACCTCCGGAGATTCGCCAGGGAAAGGACGAAGTAGAGTTAGCAGCCAAAAAATCTCTACCAGATTTAATAACCATTGGCGACGTTAAGGGCGATCTTCATGTTCACACCAATTTATCGGACGGAGTAAACACTTTGGACGAGATGGTACAAGCGGGAACTTCTAAAGGCTACCAATATATGGGAATTTCCGATCATTCACCGAGTTTACAAAATAGAGGAAAGTATGAGGTTTTAGGTCTTATTGAAGGCTTTAGAAATAAAATCGAACACATAAATAGTTCACAGAACAACATCCGAGTACTTTTTGGTTACGAAGTTAATATATTAGTTGATGGGGAGCTTTCTTTGTCGGACGACGTGATGTCCAAATTAGATTACGTTGTGGCGTCTGTGCACTCTTCTTTTGAACAAAGTCGTGAAAAAGCTACAGAAAGGCTTATCTCTGCCGTAAAAAATCCGTTAGTTACAGTAATTGGGCATCCATCAGGACGACTAATTAATGAAAGAGCGCCCTTAGATCTGGATTGGGATAAAATTTTTGACGCCACAGAGGAATACAACAAGATTCTAGAAATTAATTGTCAGCCCAACCGCCTAGATTTACCGGATGACCTTGTCTATACGGCGCAAAAAAGAGGCATAAAATTTTTAATTAGCAGTGACGCGCACTCCGTGGGAAGTTTGGATTTAATGAAATATGGAGTAGATGTGGCAAGACGGGGCTGGTTAACTAAAGATCAGGTAATTAATACTTTGCCTAAAGATGCACTCATTAAAGAATTTGTGCGGTATAATAAATCCGTACGAAAAATTTAGTTCTAAAAGGAGGAAACATGTTACCAACACTATTATTGATTGCTGTGCCGGTATTGGCTGTGGTGTATTTAATTGGGATCTACAATTCCCTGGCATCCTTGCGAGTCAAAGTAAAAGAAGCATGGAGTGGGATTGATGTTCAATTAAAAAGACGGGTGGATTTAATTCCAAATTTAGTAGAGACTGTTAAAGCTTATGCCAAGCACGAGAAAGAGGTTTTTGAAGCTGTAACGCGGGCTAGATCTGCATTGATGTCGGCCGGATCTCATAAAGACGCTCTGCAAGCGGATGATCAACTTACAGGCGCGTTAAAGTCGCTTTTTGCTGTTGCCGAAGCTTATCCCGAGTTAAAAGCTCAAGAAGGGTTTGTGAATTTGCAGAATGAGCTTAGTGACACTGAAAGCAAGATTGCTTATTCCCGTCAGTTTTACAATTCTGTGGTAAGAGATATGAATTCTAAAATCGTAACTTTTCCGGGAAACATTTTTGCTAGTACGTTTGGGTTTAAGCAGGAAGAGTTTTTTGAAGCCGGCGACGCTGAACGTGAGCCTGTAAAAGTTTCTTTCTAATTTGGCAGCATCAGGTTTTCGTGTCTTCTTGGAGCGGGACCCGCGTTTAGTGCCCACTCCTCGAATCCCACGAAAACCTTCCTGGTGTCAAAACAATATGAATACGAGTATTTACAGTAGAATAGACGAGAATAAGCGTCAAACCATCTATATAATGGTAGCTTTCACGGCTGTAATATCCGCCGTGGGATATTTTGCGGGTCAATATTTTGGTGAGGGAAGCGGCCTAACTTTTTTGGGATTCGCGCTTATCTTTAGCGGAATTTCAGGGTTTATTAGCTATTACGAGAGCGATAAGATTGTGCTGGCGATTTCTGGCGCTAAGGAGCTAAAAGAGTCGAATAATTTGTATGTCCATCAATTAGTAGAGAATCTTTGTATAGGGTCGGGCTTGCCAAAGCCAAAGATTTATGTAGTTGACGACACAGCCATGAACGCGTTTGCCACTGGTCGTGACCCGCAACATGCGGTAATTTGCTTTACTACCGGTATTATTGATCGACTCGATAAGCTGGAGCTAGAAGGTGTTGTTGCTCACGAGTTATCCCACATTGGTAATTACGACATTCGTTTAATGTCTATTGTTAGCGTTTTAGTGGGCACCATAGTGCTTTTGTCTGACTGGTTTACTCGCGGAATGTTTTATGGGGGTGGTCGCAAGAAAGATCGAGGGGAAGGTTCGGGAGCCTTAATGTTAATAGGACTGGTTCTGCTTTTACTTAGCCCAATTATCGCGTCGCTTATTAAACTGGCGCTTAGTCGTCAGCGAGAATTTTTGGCCGACTCTTCTGCAGCATTGTTGACCCGTTATCCTAAGGGCTTGGCGGACGCTTTAAGGAAAATATCGTCCGATAAAGAAGTTTTGGAAGCCGCTAACGGAGCTACTGCCCATTTGTATATAACCAATCCGTTAAAAGGTAACCAGGTAAGTTTTATGGCAAAACTTTTTAGTACCCACCCACCCGTGGCGGAAAGAATTCGACTATTGGAGGAAATGTAGGTATGGCCAATGGGTGGGTGAACAAGTTCGTAAAAATGTCGCGCGAGCAGGTGCTGGCAGTGTCAAAACTGATCAAACTGGATTTAAGCGACGCGGAGATAGAAAAATTTGAAGTCACTATTCCTCAAACTTTGGATACGATCGACATTTTAAAAGAACTGGACACCAGCAAGGTTGTACCTACAAGTCAAGTTACGGGTTTGCACAATGTCTTTAGGGACGATTCGGTAAAGACCACACTCACGCAGGATTTAGCTCTTTCCAACGCTAAAGAAACCAGCAGAGGGCTTTTTGTTACTAAAGCGGTTTTTGATCGACCATGAAGACTTTGAATGAAGTCACAATTAAAGAGGCGATTGATGGGTTAAAGTCCAAAGCTTTCACCTCCTACGGCCTTACTAAAGCCTGTCTTGATGAGATAAAAAAGCTTGACGGGTATTTAAAGGCGTTTATTAAAGTATTGGAAGATTCATCGTTGGAGCAAGCAAAAACAGCGGATAAGCAGATCGAAGCAAGGGGAGTTGAAGCATTTGACGCCCAGCTTTTGTTAGGAATTCCTTATGTTTGCAAGGATAATTATTCAACATTGGGAATTGAAACTACCGCAGCCTCTAATATTTTAAAGGGCTATATCCCTCCTTATGAATCCACAGTCACAGAGAGATTAAAAAAATCCGGGGCAATACTTTTGGGAAAAACTAATCTTGATGCCTTTGGTCATGGTGGGACAACCGATGCTTCTGACTTCTTTGTTTCTAGAAATCCTTGGGATTTAACAAGGGTTCCTGGCGGTTCGTCTGGTGGTTCTGCTGTGGCAGTAGCATCACATTTGTGTACCTTCGCTATTGGGTCGGATACGGGTGGTAGTATTCGCTGCCCCGCTTCGTGGTGCGGTGTTACAGGTTTAAAACCTTCTTATGGACGAGTCAGTAGATACGGTCTTATAGCAATGGCTTCCTCCACGGATTCTCCGGGCCCAATTACCAAAAACGTTGAAGATAGCGCTTTATTACTAGGTGTTCTGGCTGGACACGACCCAAAGGATGCTACGTCTTCTAAGGATGTTGTGGATGACTATTCCAAAGCTGTTGGGGATTTTGATATTAAGAAACTTAGAATTGGAGTGCCAAGAAGTTACTTTGAAATTGATTTTGAAACTCCAGAAATAAAAAACCGAATTATGGAAGGGATCGATTTACTTAAAAAATCGGGTGCAGAAGTACGAGAGATAGATCTTCTTCATCCAAAATATGCTGTGGCAGTTTATACGGTTATTCAAAGATCGGAAGTGTCGTCAAACTTAGCTAGATTTGATGGCATAAGGTTTGGTTGTACTAGAGACGTTTTTGGTTACGAGGCTAAAAGGCGTATGATGCTGGGCACCTACACTTTAAGCGCAGGATATTACGACGAGTATTATGCAAAAGCCCAAAAAGTGAGGACTCTGATTATTGATGGTTTTAATAAAGCTTTTAAGGATGTGGATGTAATAGTTGGACCCACTTTACCAAATCTCCCTGTACCAATCGGACAGCTCGATTCCTCACCAATTTTTGGAGAACTTATTGATATGTTACAAATTCCGGGTTCTATGGCAGGCCTTCCGGTAATTAGTGTCCCTTGTGGTTATGCTAAAGGTTTTCCGGTGGGCATGCAGATTATTGGTCCACATTTTGCCGAAGGTAAAGTTCTTTCTATAGCAAAAGCCTTTCAGGATTCTACAGATTTTCATTTACAATATCCAAGCGCGATAAAGGAGTTTAAATGATTATTGAGACCTTAAAGAAAATATTAAATTTTCTGGCCGGCAAAAAGTCTGTAAGTGAGCGCGTTACGGCAATGGTAACGCGAGACTGGCAGGAAATTGAGAATTTGTTAAAAGGCGGTATTCCCAGTCAATTAAAACAAGCATTAAT
>JBBAAW010000011.1:0-26203 GCA_041658075.1 Patescibacteria group bacterium | reverse complement strand
CCCCCAAGTCGTACAAAAAACTCAACCACAACAATCACAAATACGAACGCAGGCTAGCAACAGGCGTTACCAACAACAGACATCACCCCACGTACAGGACGGTTACTACTCACCCACCATGACGCCCGACATGCACGCAGGGAGGCGTTTTATAAACCTGGCGGAGGAAGCCGGCAGAGGAGAGATTGTTTTGCCTATACGAGGCGAGCGTGTGCTAAAAAGTTTTAGAAACGAGCAGTTTGATCAAAATGAGGCAGAGAAAGAATCGCAAAAAGTACAGCAGCTGGACAACCTTATTAATCAAATCAGGAGCAAGGAAGTGATACAAAAGCAGATTATCGAGTCGCAAAAAATTAAAGAGATAGACGAAGCTAAAAAAAGGCGTCTTGAGGACGAAACCCGGAAAGCTAAACAGCAGGAAGTTATTAACATCAGCGAGGAAAATAGGCGGGCCCAAGAAAGGGTAAAGCTGGAGGCAGAAAGGCAGAAAGCGGAAGAGGAAAGGCGCTTGGCGGAAGAAAAAGCGCGGGAACAGGCTGTTAAAGAGCAGGAAAGGTTGCAGGGGTTACGTGACCAAGAGAATTTACTAAAACAACAGAGGGAGGAGCTCCTTAAAAAACAGGTGCAGGTGCAAACAAAGCCGGAACCCCGAGCAATCCCGTTAAAACCGGCGCAGATAGAAGAGTCACCCAACACGCCCAATATAATTTGGGGTATGGTGGTAACAATTTATCAAGGTAATAAAGTACCTGTACCCGCGGTTGTGGTCGTTGTAAGAAATCAAAGAAAAGAGGTGGTGCGGGCCGTAAAAACTAGCGGGCAGGGAAAGTTTGGTATAACCACCCCGCTTATAAATGGCCTATACACAATTGAGGTGGACAAAGAGAAAAAGAGCGGTTTAATTTTTGACATTACTGCCATTGAGGCCAAGGGGGAGCCAATTCCTACTATAGAAATGGTTGGCAAAGTATAAAGCCGTGTTTCAGTGCATAGGCACTGCGTGTTACAATTGAAATATGTCTGAAACAACAAATTTTGGAATAATAAAGAACTCTACTCAAGAACATTTAGATATCGAGGATATCAAGAACGACTATGTGTTTTTAAAGACGGGTGGCGTAGTGGCGGTTATTCAAACCACCGCAGTAAACTTTGACCTTCTTTCTGAAATCGAGCAGGATGCCATGATTGGCGCGTTTTCCATGCTTTTAAACTCATTAACTTTCCCGATTCAAGTTCTGATAAGGTCTAAGCGACTGGATATCTCAAAATACATAGACCTAGTTTACAAAGTGGAACAACAACAAAAAGATCCACTGTTGAAGTTTCAGGCGGAGTCGTACAGAAAATTTGTACAAGACTTAATTCAGCAAAATGACGTTTTAGATAAAAAATTTTATGTATCTATTCCAAGCGCACTCACCAACGCCAAAGAGCTAGGATCAAGTCCGTTAGATCCTATTTGGCGACTTTTTGGGATGCATAAAAGACAGTCATCCATTAACCTACAACAAGCCGAAAGGCGCGGTAACAACGAACTACCGCCCAAAATCGACCACGTGATTAAAGAGTTCAACCGTATCGGTGTAAGAAGCAGGCGTTTAAATACACAGGAGCTGGTAGAATTGTTTTTTGATATTTATAACCCATCATCGGTTCATGGTCAGCGAGTTCGTACTAATGTAAACGACTTTATGACGGCAGTGGTCCAACCAGCCATTTTGGAGGAATAACTTTTAGTCATAATAAAATGAAACTATTTAAATTACCAAAAATCACACTAGGCAAGAAGGATGTAAAAAAGGAGTTGGACGCACAAAAACCCAAAGCTCCGGAGGAAAGAGTGGCCACTCCGCAAGACATGGCCAAGGGCATGATAAATATAAAAGATATCCTTGCCCCATCTGCCGTGGAGGTAGATTTTAACCATATTAGAATTGGTCCAAAATATTACACTACCCTTTTTATTTCCGGCTACCCCCGTTTTGTTGGAGCCAACTGGCTGTCACCCATAATTAATTTTGATCATACTTTGGATCTCTCCATGTTCTATTACCCTGTAAAGTCCAAAGGAATATTGGAGGATCTAAAAAAGAAGATCACAGAAATGGAGGCTACTGTAAGAACCGATCGAGAACGGGGAAAGATTGAAGACCCCACCGTAACCTCCGCTCTAGAGGACGCACATAATTTACAGGAGCAGCTGGTAAAGGGCGTGGAACGTTTTTTTCAATTTAGTTTTTACATTACTATCCCGGCGGAAACTTTAGAGGAACTAAAGAGCGTTACCTCTAAGGTAGAGAGTACGCTGGGTTCTTTGCTCTTGATTTCCAAAACAGCCACTCTCCAAATGGAACAGGCTTTTCAGTCCACCATACCAACAGCGCTGGACAAGCTTTTAATAACTAGAAACATGGATACCACTAGCCTTGCCACTACTTTTCCATTTACCTCGTCCGACCTTACAATGGAAACCGGAATAATGTACGGAATAAACCGTCACAATGGATCGCTTATTATTTTTGACCGATTCTCTATGGAAAACGCCAATGCTGTGGTTTTTGCTAAATCGGGTTCAGGAAAGTCGTACTTTGTAAAACTGGAGGCTCTAAGAAGTTTAATTTTTGGCGGGGAAATTATTATTATTGATGTAGAGGAAGAGTATAAAATGCTTTGCGAGGCGGTAGGGGGCGACTTCATTAGCTTTTCCCCAAATTCCACAGCGCGCATAAATCCCTTTGACCTCTCCAACATTGCCGTGGAAGGAGAGAACGAGCTAGGTCAAAAAATTTTATCACTCCACACGCTTTTAAAATTGATCTTTAAGGTTATGACCTCCACGGAAGAGGCTATCTTAGACCGTGCGCTTATTGAAACCTACAGAATCAAGGGTATTACACCCGACCCGGAAACCCAAATGACCAAAGAACCACCGGTTATGGAAGACCTATACAAGGTTTTGCTGGGCGCCGACGAACCGGAAGCCAAAGGAATGGCCGAGCGTTTAGAGCGATATATTAAAGGCTCGCTCACAGGAATTTTTGATGCACAATCAAATGTAAACTTAAGCAGTAAAATGACTGTGTTCTCTACTAAAAATTTAGAAGATATACTGCGTCCCATTGCTTTTTACATTATTTTGGACTTTATCTGGACAAAAATCAGGCGCGATCTGAAAAAACGAATTTTGATAGTGGAAGAGGCTTGGTACCTTATGCAAAACGAGGATTCCGCCCGCTTTATTTACGGAATTGCCAAGCGCGCCCGCAAATACTACTTAGGTCTTACCACTATTTCCCAAGACGTGGATGACTTTCTAACTTCCGAGTACGGCAAAGCGATAGTCACCAACTCTTCGATCCAAGTGCTATTAAAACAGCATCCGGCCGCCATCGATAAAGTGGCCGACACTTTTTATCTCTCCGAAGGAGAAAAGCGGCTTTTGCTGGGTGCCGGGCAAGGTGAAGGTTTATTTTTTGCGGGGTCTAACCATGTGGCTATAAGAGTGGTGGCCAGCGAAGCAGAACATAATTTAATTACCACCAATCCTGCGGAGCTATTAAAACTACGTGAACGGGGCTTGATAAGCGGTAAAGCAATACTAGAAGATGCCAACAAACCAAAAATAGCGCCGGGACAAACTGATCAACCATCACAAAAAACTATTTATAAACCCATTGGTTCTTCCGCTCCTTTAATATAGTAGAACTTTAACTATTGAGTTTTACGGGCATGATGAGGTGCAAGAAGTCGTTAATTTGAGGCGACTTAAAAACACACGGAGAGGCTTCCCCGGCCGAGTAAATATCCAGATCTTCAGACTTGACGCTGTTAAAAAAGTCCAAAAGATACTTGGAGTTAAAGGCTAGAGAAACAGGTTGGGGTGATTCAACTTCCATCTTTATTTTTGCGGAGCCTTCGCCGCTTTGTTGAGATGATGAAGAAACTATGCACTCACCAACGGGATCAAGTGAAACTCTTAGTAAAGAGTTACCTTCCTTGGCATCTTTGGCAAAAACGCTCACGGTTTTTATAGCTTGCCACAGGTCGGCGTTTTTTGAGTGGGCGGTTAAAGTAAAGTTAGTAGGAATTATTCTTTTATAGTCAGGAAATTCGCCGTCCAAAATTCTTATAGCCACTAAAACCTGCCCACATTCAAAAACCGCCAAATTTTCTGATTCAGAGTAAGTCAAGCCAATATCCTCACCCAACGACAAAAAGATCCTTACCGCCTCAGCAAGCGTTTTTGCCGGCACTAAAAGGCTAAAATCGGCGCTTTCGCTAGAGTCGCCAGAAAGTGAAATGTTTTTTTCCGTAAGTCTGTAACCATCTGTTGCCACTACCGCCAAATTTTCACCTTCTTTTTTAAGCAAAACGCCCGTTAATGCCGGTCTTGAGTCGCCTACCGCCGCGCAAAAGGAGGAGTACAAAACCGCCAAACTAAACTCCTTGTTATTTAAATTAACCCTAACGCCTTTTTTTACCGTAGGCATGGTGGGAAAATCCTCCGCCGACATACAAGCAAATTTAGCGCTACATACCTCAGCACCACTTTCGCCGCAAATCAGCTTGATGTTGTTTTTTTCCGTGAAAATTTCCAAACTCTCTGCTGGCAAGTTAGTTATAAATTCCGTGAACATTCTGGCAGGCACCGCAACGGCACCATTTTCCTCTACCACAGCGTTAAAGCTGGCAGAAATAGAAGTTTCTAAGTTGGAGGACGATAGGGTTAAAACGCCGTTTTTAGCGTCAAACAAAATGTTTCCTAAAATAGGCAACGATATTTTGGCAGACACGGCTTTGTTAACAACGGAGAGACCTTTTGATAAATTTTCCTGCGTGCATTTAATTTTCATACAATCTCGTCATGAAAGGAACCCCGACGATCTGTGTTTGAGTTTCAAAACCACCCGTCGATCCCTGCCCGTGCCAACACTTTCACTCATCACGTCGTCGTAGTCGGAAATAAAGGTGTGAACCACGCGCCTTTCACTGGGGTTCATGGGGGGCATTTCCACTTCCTGACTAAAAAATCTCACCCGATCAATAAACTTTTTAGTCATCTCCTCGATCTTGCCTTTGCGCTGATCTCGGTACCCGTTTATGTCAACAAAGATGCGCACATACTCGCCTGAATTATTAAAGTACGCGGAATTTAAAAAGTGTTGAAGTGCATTTAAAGAGTCACCTCTATAACCTATAAGATGATTAAGCTCGTTACCGCTGATGGAAACTAAAATCCCATCTTCATTCTCCTCCGATAAAAAGTCGGACGAAACATCTAAAAAACCGAGCGTTTTTTTTAGCAGGTTTTCTAATATATCTTTTTTCATAGTGGCATCGATTGTCTCCTTTTACACCTTTTTTAGCTTTTGCACAAGCGGGGTAAGCCCTCCCCAGCCCATCACAAAATAACTCTGAACTAGGGTAAAAACTGTACTCACCAAAATATTAAGCATTACCCCGGACGGCAAACTAAAACCAAAAACCAGCATCATCACGGGAAACATGTACAGCATCTGTTCCTGCATGTTGTACATCATATCGTCGCTTTTGCCGGGGGTTTTTTCCGCTACTTTCTCCGCTTTATTTATAGCCGGCATCATCATTTTGGACGAAGCAAACTGCAAGATTGCGCACAGCACCGGCAAAATAAAGGTTCTGTCCGGCTTGGCCATGTCAAAAAGCAAAAAGCGACTATTTAATATTTCCCCGGCTACAAACTTGAACCCCTCAAAATAAATTTTGGGGTTGATGGTTGTAATATCCGTAATACGAGAAATTTGATTGATAACGCCGTATAGTGCAATGGGGATAAGCATAGTTATAATGTTACCTAAACACCCCGACATGGGGTTAATGCCGTGCTCCTTAAAAAGCGCCATCTGCATTTCTGCCTGCTTTTTCTTGTCGTGCTTATATTTTTCCCGCATTTTATCCAGTTCGGGCTTTAAATCCCTCTGCTTTTTAGCAGTTTTAAGGTTGGGAACAAAAAGGGGAGTCATCACGAGTCGAACCAAAAAAGAAAGTACAATAATGGCCAAGCCTAAATTACCTAAATACCTGTAAAACAGAACCATAAGGTTCATTAACGGGTTTATTAAAATTGTATTCCAAAGTTCGATCATATTATTTCACGGGATCGTAACCGCCTTTACTAAGTGGATTACATCTTAACACACGCCAGCCCCCAAGCAAAAGCCCCCTAACCACGCCGTACTTTTCCACTGCCTCCGCCGTATACCGCGAGCAACTAGGCTCAAACCGGCAAATTTTTAGCCCAAACCTTCCCGGCGACAGATAGTTTTTGTAAAACTGCAGTAATATCAGCATTAATTTCTTCATACCTTGCTCCTACGCAAATAAATCGGGGGTGGAACACTAACCACCAACCTGTGGGTATTCTATCAAAATTTTGCCTCACACTCTCTCTAAAAAGTCGTTTGACCCTGTTTCTTACCACGGCATTTTTATGCAACTTGTTCGACATTAAAAAGCCTACCTGCGATTGCCCGCCAATGTCCCACCTGCCACTTGAGATTTTTTCTAGTCGACTTGTAGGAAGCGCGTAAAGGTAAAAGTACTTGTATCTGTAAGAGTCGCCAAATTTTTTGACCTTTCCAAACTCAAATCTGGTATGAATTCTGTTTTTCTTAGGTAGCATGGGTCGATATTATCACAAAGACCGCCGTGATGACTTAAGCGTTGCTTTTGCTAAAGAACTGTTTTTACTAAAAAATTACTTTTTTTTTAATTCCCTGGCAAGAACTTTTCTGCCTTTCCTCATTCTGTTTTTTAAAACGCGTTTACCACCTGCGGTAGACATGCGCTTCATAAACCCGTGGCAACGCACGCGCTTTCTAACTTTTGGTTGATATGTTCTTTTTGTCTTTGCCACAACTAGGGATTCTATAGCACTTCTTGCAAATTTGCAACATCGGTACGCAGATTGTTTTTAAAGTCCTTCTCATAATAATAGAGTGACGCATTTGAATAAAGCGCATTGCTTGATGTCCTGTGGATAACTTACTATAACTGTTTTACAAAAACCCTGCCCACTCGCAAAACTATGACAGAGCAAGAAAAAACTTTGTGGATAAAGTTGTCCAGCGAGCTTGAGCTTTCTGGCAATAATAGTGTGTATAAAATATACTCCCCAAGAATGGGTGTGCGTGTTGACGAAGAAAACCTTTTGATACTTTGTCCCGACGGTCATTCGCTAAGCGTTATCGAAAAGGCCTTTAGAAAACTTGTGGAGACTTTTGTGGCAAAATCCGCACCCGAATACAAAAAAGTGGATTTTGTAGTGGGGAAGGTGGGGCATAAAGAAAAACAAGTTGAGGTTGATAAGGCGCCGTTATTTGCACAACCGCAGACTAAAACATCGAGCCATCCGACAAGCGGGACCGACGGGACGACGAACGGAAACGGAACAGGTCTTTCCGCCAGATATATTTTTGAAAATTACTTAATGGGCTCCAGCAACCAACTTGCTTATGCGGTGGCTAAAGCCGTGGCGGAAAGGCCCGGAGAATCATACAACCCGCTTTTTTTACATTCCGGGGTGGGCTTAGGAAAAACCCACTTGATGCAAGCCATCGGTAATAGAATATCAGTCGAAAAACCGCATCTAAAGGTCATCTACAGCACGGGCGAAGCTTTTATGAACGAGCTTATTGAGGCCATCCAAACTTCAAAAGGACGCGGCCAATACACTATAAACAAATTTAGAAGTAAGTTCAGAACTGCGGATGTTTTACTTATTGACGATGTGCAGGTTATCGCGGGAACAGAGTCCACCCAAGAGGAGTTTTTCCACACCTTTAACACATTGTTTATGGCACAAAAGCAGATAGTTTTAACCTCCGACCGCCCACCTAGAGACTTTACCAACTTAGAGGAACGCGTTAGATCCAGGCTCGGTAGCGGAATGATTGTGGACATTAAACCTCCCGATCTAGATATGCGTATAGCAATTCTAAGAAACAGGCGCGACGAGTCTGGCGACACCATTCAAAACGACGCTTTAGATGTTATTGCGTTAGCTATTTCAACCAATATTCGCGAACTTTTGGGTTCCTATATTCAAGTTGTAACCTCAGCAAAAACTAAGGGCGTGGATCCAACCAAGGATTTTGTGGCGGTAGAGCTTGGTCAAAGAATCGCTGCCGAAAAAAGAAAACCCGTTAATCTGCAACAAATTTTGCGGGCAGTTTGCAGCTACTACTCGGTTAAGATCGACGATATTAAAGGTCATAAAAGAACTAGGGAGCTGGTTATTCCGCGTCACATAGCGATGTATCTAATTTATGACTTAACAAAAACGCCTTATATGTCCATTGGCGACTTTTTAGGAGGACGCGACCACACCACAATCCTGCACGGCGTTAAAAAAGTGGAGGACGAGCTTAAAGAAATTGCAAAAACCAAGCAAGACCTAGCAAACATTATACAAAATGTTTACGCAAGTTAGTGTGGATAAGTAAAACTAATTATATAAGTTTTGTGGATAAGTAGCTCTAGTTATCCACAGTTTTATACACAAAAAGGCGCGTTGTATCCACACGGGGCGGATAGCGCGGCCGCTGAGTCAGGAAATTTGTCGTACGCAAAAAATGTCAAACAAAAACAAACGGGTTTATAAACAAGCAATAAATCTAATGACGGCACAGGTAAAGAAGTCGCCAAAGATATCCACAAATCCACAGCGTCTAATGCAACCACTACTAAATTTATATATAAATCTCTCTAAAGAAAACCCCGCAGAGAAATTGTTGATAATTTTGTTTTTTGTTTTACCTTGGAATTTAGGAAAACACTTTGAGAATATGCAGTCTTTTATAAACGGAAAGTCTCTGAATTATTTGACCCCTACAGTCTACTTACAAGACATCGCTGTCGCCGCAGTCGTTGTTTTTGGGATCGCGTCTACCGCTAAGGACACTGTTACCCCGAACCTGCTCAAGCGATTGTTTTTTCTTTTCCCGCTTGCGGTTTTTTTGTCGGTATTTTTTGCAGGGCGTTTTTACCCTTCGGCGTATTTTTTTGGGCGACTACTTTTGTATTTCCTGTTTTGCTCGGCATCAATAAATTTATTTCGTGCGCCCTCCGTCCGTCGCTGGTTTTTTGTGTCGATAGCTGTAAACCTGCTTTTGCTGTGTGTCCTGGGATTTTTGCAGTTTTACAGACAATCGTCCGTTTTTAATAACTATTTGTTTTTTGGGGAACAACCTTACAGCGTTTTTACCCCCTTCATTTCTAAAGAGAGCTTTAACGGAGTCGCCAGGATTCCGCCTTACGCAACATTTCTGCACCCCAATATTTTTGCCGGATATTTAGTGATTTCTTTAACTCTGTTGCTGGGGTATTTCTTGAGTAGGAAAAAGCGCCAGACCGTGCCATCGGTCCTTTTTATTTTAACGGGCGCTGTAGCACTTTTTCTTACTAAAAGCTACACCGCTTGGACAGCCTTTGTTTTAGGACTTTTACTTCTGCTTTTTGTACGACATGTGCTCATGAGACATATAAAAAATGCCCGTTTAATTACACCGGTTTTTCTTTTTTTAACGCTCACGATAATTTTACTAGGACTTTTATTTCCGTTTTACAAAAACCGCGTGGTGATGTTATTACCTAATGATTCGATTACCTCGACCCTATCCGTGGAAAGAAGGTCTGCGCTGCTCGAGGCGTCGTACAAAATGCTTTTTCAAAGACCTTTCTTTGGCTGGGGTATAAATTCCTTTACTTACAGCTTTAAACCTTTTTACAGGTTTCAGGAGAGGGTTATTTTTAATCAGCCGGTACATAACGTCTTCGCCCTGGTGTCAACGGAAACGGGGCTTGTTGGGGCGCTGCTGTTTTTAGTTCTCATTTTTTACGCGGTTTACTACAGCGTTCGCCACGACGGCTTTTTTTACAGCGTCGCCCTGATACAAATAATTTTTCTTTCCAGCTTCGATCATTATTTTTTTACCATTCCTCAAACACAGCTTCTTTTTATCTTGACTTTAATGATGGGATTCACTTATACTAAAGAGAATAACTGCCTATGAACTGTATACCTAGATATAAATACAAACATAAAACTTATGCGCTGCTTTTATCCTTTCCTTTACTCCTTACAGGTTGCAGCCCTAAAGACCTTCCGCTTGTCGGTAAGTTTTTTGGCGGAGGTAAGACAGAGGTTAAGAATGTTAGTTTAGCAATTTGGGGACTTTGGGAAACAGAGCAAACCCTCAAACCAATTCTGGAGAAGTATACCGCCGCACACCCGAATATTAAAATCTCTTACGAGGACAGATCCATCATGCCTTTAGTGGATTATAAAGAGCGGGTTTTCACGCGCGCTTTTGAGGGCACCAAGCCGGATATCGTTTTAGCTCACGCCAGTTGGGTTCCACGACTTGTGGCAGGCGGAGGCGCTTGGGCGATTCCTGCGGGGGTTTTAGATAAAGGCTACTTGGATTCAAGTTTCTTTCCCGTGGTTAAAGATGTTGGTGTAATCGGCGGAAATTTATATTCCATACCGAACACTTACGACGGTTTAGTTTTAGTTTACAATAAACGGCACTTTGAGAGTGCCGGGATTTCCAAGCCCCCCGTAGATTGGGAGGAGTTTAGGCGTGACGCCATCTCTTTAACAGTGCGGGACGGTGCAAGCCTTGTGCGTGCGGGGGCGGCGGTTGGTTTGGCCGACAACGCCGACCATTTTAGCGACGTTCTGGGTTTATTGTGGATGCAGGCTGGTGTAAAAATTCCGGAAGAATTGGATACCGATCCGGCCAAAGACGCACTTACTTTCTACACCAACTTTGCTAAAGAAGACGGGGTTTGGGACACTTCTATGCCCGAGTCGGTTCTGGCTTTTGCTGGTGAAAAAGTCTCCATGATCTTAGTTCCTACCTGGCGTTTATATGAGTTGCTTGCCAATATGCAGGACTCTATGGTAGTTGGTGTGGCGCAAGTTCCACAGGTTCTGCAAGACGCTCCGGTAAATTGGGCCACATACTGGACGTGGGTGGTTCCCAAGAGTTCTCCAAACCCCAACGAAAGCTGGGATCTTATAAAATACATTACCGACGCGGAGCAGCAGTCCGCGTTGTTTAGCGAGGCCTCCAAGACACGCCCTTTTGGATCGATTTATAGCAATGTAACTTTGGCGCAGAGCCTGTCTACCAATGGGTATTTAAAGGCGGCTATAGAGTCCGCGCCATATGCCAAAACGGCAGAGATTGCTGGAAGAGCCGGTAATAGGCGTCAGTACGATGCGTTAAAACAAGCCGTTAACGAAGTAATAAGCGGAAAATCGGCGGGCGAAGCTCTTTCCACGGCAAAATCCACCATTGCTCAACAATAACGTCATCCCGTTTAGACGGGATTCGCAATGGCAGACGATCGTGTTAATATATCTTTATGCCCCAATTGTTAGATGACTCTAAATTAAAAGAACTTGTTATTGCTTCAAAGTCGCTCACCAAAGAAAAGATTGTTCTAGCCGAAGAACTTGCCAAAAATTCAGACATCAGCCTATATACCGCGCTTTCCCAAAAGCCTTACGTGGAGGATCCTGCTTTAGGACTTTTAATGGCCGGTTATTACAAACTCCCCTTTGTATCTTTGGTCGACACAGAGGTTCCCGACGAAACGCTTTTTTTGCTTCCAGAAGAGGTGGCCAGAAAAAACAAGGCTATAGTCTTTAATTGTTCGAACGACAATATAAAAATTACTACCTCTGCCCCAAGTCAGGGCGTGGACTACCTTAAAATTAATTTAGAGAAAAAAACAGGTAAACCCGTGTTAGTGCATTTTTCTACCCCAAAAGATCTTGAAAATGCGCTTTTTATGTACGCCAAAAATCTACAGTACATTATTGAAAAACTCTTGGCGCAGGGAGAGATTACCACGCCGTATGGCGTGGAAAGGGATCCGCCGGTGGAAAAAATTGTTGATACTATGGTAGAAACGGCCTTTGTTCAACAGGCTTCTGACATTCATATAGAGCCGCAGGATAACGTGTCTCTCGTTAGATTTAGGATCGATGGGATTCTGCACGATGTGATTCAGATTCCCGAGTCGATCCATGACAGGCTTGTTACCAGAATTAAGGTTATGTCGGGTTTAAGAACAGACGAACATCAAGCCGCGCAGGATGGGAAAATTCACAAAGTTTTAAATAAGGAGGATGTAGATTTCCGCGTCTCCATAATTCCTATTGTAGACGGGGAAAAAATTGTTATTAGAATTCTGGCCAGCAACGCCAAAAATTACACCCTTTCCAACCTAGGCATGCGCGAGCCCGACCTCATGAGGGTCAAAAAAGCTTTTAGCAAAACATACGGAATGATCTTGTCTACTGGACCTACGGGGAGTGGTAAAACTACCACAATTTACGCTATTTTAAAAATTTTAAACAGTCGCGACAAAAATATTACCTCCATTGAGGATCCCGTTGAATATAGAATAAAGGGCGCCAATCAGATACAAGTTAATACAAAAACCAATCTAACTTTTGCTAACGGGCTCCGTTCGATTCTAAGGCAGGACCCCGATCACGTTTTTGTAGGAGAAATTAGAGATAACGAGACCGCCGGTATTGCTGTAAACGCGGCCTTAACCGGGCATTTGGTAATGTCCACGCTCCATACCAATAACGCTGCTACCGCCATTCCAAGACTCATTGATATGAAGGTGGAGCCGTTCCTGGTGGCGTCAACGGTAAATATAGTTATAGCTCAAAGGTTGGTTAGAAAGATTTGTGACAACTGCAAAACATCTTTTGTAATTCCTAAAAAGGATCTTCTTAACCACTTTCCTACAGAAGTTGTGGATAGGTATTATACAGGCGTAGGGGAAGGAAAAGGCGTAAGGGTATATAAAGGTACGGGCTGCAAGCTTTGTCAAAGAACCGGTTATTACGGAAGGGTGGGTATATATGAGGTACTGGAAGTTTCCAATGAGATTAAAAAAATTATTAATGAGCGGGGTGACGCGGACAGGATCGAGGCAATAGCGTTAAAAGAGGGTATGACCTCCATGCTGGACGACGGTGTTGCCAAGATGTCCAAGGGTCTAACGACTTTAGAGGAAATTTTGCGGGTTATCAAAACCGAGGAGGTTTAGCCTTAGAAAGGCAACATATGCGTTTATCGTCTGTAAGACTTTCTTCAAACGAAAAAATAGAATTTATAAGCAACATGCACACCATGCTTAAGGCGGGTATTCCTATTCTAAACGGCGTGGAGTCCCTGCTTGAGGACTCTAAAGGCAATGTTAAAAAAGTCCTTTCTGTGCTTAGAGAAGATCTTGTGGCGGGTAGGAGAATTTATATATCGCTTGCTAAGTTTCCGGAGTCGTTTGATAAAGTTGTTATAAATTTGGTTAGGGCGTCGGAAGAGGCGGGGACTTTGGAAACTACTCTGGCCGACATAAAAAAGAACACGCAAGCTGAAAACGAGTTTTCCGACAAGGTAAAGTCTGCCCTTATGTACCCAATGTTCGTTTTTGGAGTCTTTGTGGTGGTTATGGGGGTAATGCTTTTTGTAGTAATGCCAAAAATTACCCAGGTCTTTTCCAGGCTGCATGTTAACATTCCCCTGCCTACCAAAATTCTTATGTTTGTTTCTGCTTTTGTAATAAAAAATACCGTTTATGTTGGTGTTGGGTTAGCGCTTTTTATGTTGATTCTTTATCTTTTTTACACAAAAAAAAGACGGTTTCTTTTTAGTATCTTGGCCAAGCTTCCCCTCGCGTCCATGCTTTATAAAAAGGTTGACATTGTTAGGTTCTCGAGGAGCCTCGGTTTGCTTTTAAACTCCGGAATCCCTATTGTAAATGCGCTTGAACTTTCTGTGGACGTAGTAACTAGACGCGACCTTAGAAGTCTTCTGGAAAATTCCAAAAAAATGGTGTATGCGGGAAAAGAGTTTAGTTCTGGGCTTAGAGCTAAGAAAGGTGTAATGCCCACACTCGTAATTAAACTAATAGAGCTTGGAGAGTCCAGCGGAAGCTTGGATAAAGCTATGAACGATGTTACGGAATATATGGATTACGAAGTGTCCAAGAATCTAAAAACCCTCACTACACTTTTAGAGCCAATCATGCTTGTTCTTGTAGGGGTTTTGGTGGGCGGGATTATGATGTCGATTATTTCTCCTATGTACAGTATGATTGGTCAGGTAAGCAATAGATAGCACAGTGACGATGGGGCTATTTTAAGTATTTATTGATTTTTTCCACCACCTGGTCTGGTGTAGTCTCTGATTTAATAATAAAATCCTTAGCGCCCAAATTAATGGCATCTTTTAAAGCTTGATCGTGTGAGAGGTTGGTTAACATGATGGTGGTTGGAAGTTTGCTCTCTTGCTCCTTAATACTTTGAAGCACACCAATTCCGTCCAACTTTGGCATCATGATGTCCAAAAGTACTAAGGCACTTTTTCCTCCCACAATTTTTTTAAGCCCCTCCTCTCCGTCCGATGCCGTATCTACTTCAAAACCCACACTCGTTAGATACTCTTTATACAGATCCAAAATATCTTTTTCATCCTCAATTATTAGAACGCTTTTTTTAATCATAAAAGTGTATGATATATAGTACCAATGATTTTCATTTTTAACAACGTAGTTGAACACAACGAAGTTGAATCCAACAAGGGCTTTACCATACCGGAACTTCTTGTTTCAGTGTCAATAATTTTGACTATTTTTGCCTTTGCGGGAATCAACCTTTTAAACATTATTCCAAATTCCGGTCTTAACGAGATCACTCAAAGTTTTATTGCCGACGCTAAAGCCCAGCAGAATTCTGCCATGTTAGGGGAGTCTGCCGGAGCATCTTTGTCTGATTACAGTATTAAGATAAACGCCGATAATTATACCCTGTTTAAAGGCCAGATTTATGTGGAAGGCGCGCCCGGAAATTACACGGTTAAGTACCCTCAAAACATTATTGTTAGTACCGGTTTCTTAAATTCCGTCATTACATTTTCTGCTCTTAGCGGCGAGATAAAAGATTATAACGAGGCAACAAATCAAGTAACATTTACCGCTGTTAATTTTAAAAGCGTTACAATAAAATTTAATAAATTGGGGAACGTGTTCTATGTCAACAAAATCTAGTTGTGTTAATAAACACGAAGGACACATTTTAGTAGAAGTTCTTTTGGCCATGTCTTTGTTTGTGGTTATTGCCACGGCAGTGCTTGGAGGGTTTATATCCGTTCGTGACGGAAAAGTCGCCCAAAAGCAGGCCTTGGTTGCAAAGGGATATTTGGATCAGGCAGTAGAGGCTTTAAGAAGTGTGCGGGAGCGGGATTGGGCTTTAGTTTCTATTAATGGAATGTTTCATCCTAATTTAAACGGGTCCACATGGGAACTGCTCCCAAACCAGGGACCGGAGATCAATGGATTTAGAACTCAGATAGTTATCGCAGACATTTTAAGAAGCTCCACAGATCCTTTTGGCAATGTTGTACCCGCAGGCGATATAGTTGACCCAGCCTCAAAAAAAGCCACGATAACTGTGTCCTGGGGAACTCTGGTGACTCAAAGCGTTTCTTCCACACAATATCTTAGCCGTTACGAGAAAAATGACTTTAAAGAGCAGACTTTAGAAAGCGATTTTGAGGATGGTGTATTTACCGGTACAGCAATTCAGAACGACGATGGGGGCGAGATAATTCTTGGTGCCGGCGGTTATGGAAACTGGTGTAAGCCTACACAAATCCCTTATACAGAAGTATCTCTAGAAAGCAATGGTAGTGCCGCAGCAGTTTGGGCAAGAGAAGGAAGGGTTTACGCGGGGACAGGAGAAAACTCTTCGGGAAAATCCTTTGTAAATGTAAAGATTAACGACACCAACCCACCCACCACGCAGATAGAAGGATCGTTTGACGGTTATAAAACCAATGCAATCTTTGGTGAGGGTAATTACGCGTATTTAGCAACCGATACTAATAGCAGGGAAGTAGTAATTATCGATACGAGCACTAACCCCAATACAGAGGTTGGTTATTTTGATGCTCCGGGTAATGCCGACGCTATGGGTGTCTTTGTTCAAGGTATTGTAGGGTATGTAACAAGCGGCAACAAACTTTACAGTTTTGATTTATCGTCCAAAACAGGGTCCAGACCCATTTTAGATGATGGCGGTGTAACCATAAGTCTTTTCGGTACGGCAAGGAAACTCTATATAGTCGGTAATTATGCGTATATAGCTATAGATGGCTATGCACTGTTGGAGCTTTCTATTGCTAATATAAGTGACCCCAACCACATGTCTTGGATTGGTGGTGCAGATGTAAATTCAGGGGGTGGCAAGGAGGTTTATGTTAATCCCACAGGAACCAGAGCCTATATTGCAACCAACAAAGATAGTTCAAAGCCAGAGTTTTTTATTATTAATACTTCCAGCAAATCCGGTTTTCGTAGTTCTGTTGGTTCTTACGATGCCAATGGAATGGACCCAAGGGGCGTTGCCGTGGGAACCGGAAACAAGGCAATTCTAGTTGGTTCGGGAGGTAAAGAGTACCAAGTTATCGACATCAGCGACGAAGCCCATCCTAAAAGTTGCGGGGAGTTGGATTTTCTTTACGATATAAACGGCGTATCTACGGTTCTTGAACAAGATGGGGATGCCTATGCTTATATTGTTGCAAAAGATGCAGGAAAGGAATTAAAAATTATTGAGGGAGGGCCCGGCGGTCAGTATGCCACAGAAGGAAGTTTTGAATCGGAGGTTTTTGATGTAGGTGAGGGAAAAACGGCCATGTTTAACCGCGTTACTGCCGATGTTACCATTCCCGACGATACGGAATTAAAATATCAGGTTTCCACCTATGGGGATGGTTCTCAAGGCTGTGGTGATATAACACCCGCTTATTACGGAGCAGATGGAACTTCGGGAACTTTTTACGAAACAGAAGGTGCGATACCTTTTGCCAATCTACCCTCCCCCAGTCAAAATCCCGCCAGATGCTTTAGCTACAAAATATTTCTAAAAACTAATGATAAAGATAAAACACCGGTTTTTAATAGTATAAAGATTAATTATTCGCCATGACAACACTAAACAAAAAAGGAGTTACACTAGTAGAACTGTTAATTTATCTTGGACTTGCAACAATCATGCTTGTGATTTTAAGCGAACTTTTTGTGAGTATTTTAAACGAGAGTGTGGAAACACAAAACTATTCGATGGTACAAACGGACGGAAGATATATTACGGCGCGACTAAGGTACACCGTAAATAACGCGGATTCAATAACCACGCCGGCAAATTTGGGCGACACCTCTAGTGAGCTTACAACCGTCAATGGCGGTAGTCAGTTCCATTATTATGTAAATGGTGAAAAATTATATCTTAACGATGGTACAGGCGACTATTTAATGTCAAACCTAGATACCAAAATAACGGACTTAGTATTTAGTAGACAAGGAAACGTGGCGGGCAAACCCGTTGTATCTATATCATTTACAGCATCCTCCGGCGTTAGCAACACCGCGCAATACGAGAGTCAAAACTTTGTGGGAGCAGGAGGGTTAAGATGAGAAAAGATGCCGGACAAATTCTAACCTCCGTCTTGGTTTTTATGGCTTTTGGGTTAAGTGTTATTGCCCTTTCAGCAACCCTTACTATTATAAATATACAAAACACCGCAAAACTTGCTCAAAGCGAGCAAGCTTCAAATTACGCGGAAGCGGGAGCAGAAGAAGCAATTTTACGACTTATAAGAGACCCAAGCTATACTGACGGAAGTCTACCAATATCCACGGATTCAGTAATCGGCATTGTGGTCACAGGAACCGGGGATGATCGCACTATAACCTCCACGGCTACCTATAACGGTTTTACCAAAAAAGTGTTAGCTCAAGTAAGCCTTGCAAATAACAAGGTCACTCTGGTAAGCTGGAAGCAGATAATATGAAACTGCCCTTTAGTAAGTCGTCAAGACAAAAAAGTATTTTGTATGTGGACAAGAACACTATCTCGTTTTATTCTAAAAGCGGTCAAAAACCCTTGGTACTAACGCTTGAACCCGATGTAATAAAAGACATGGAGATTGTTTCCCAAGAAAAGTTTATTCTGTCGCTGGCTTTTTGGATGGATAATAACAAAATACCTTCCTGCGATGTTATTTTAGTTCTTAGTGAAAATGTTTATTTTGAACACGCCGCTCAAAGTTTGGCAGGCGACGATTCTGCTGATAAGGAGATAGAAACATATTTGGGTACAGTTCCTTTGGAGCAAGTGGTTAGCCGGGTTTTGTCGGACGGTGCCTCCAAGCGGGTTGTGGCTTTGGGTCGTGATTATTATGATTTGCTTTTGGATTTTTTGGAAAAGCGCTACTTTAGAGTTTTGGCGCTTCTCCCCACATCGCTTTTAAATGTTAAGTCACCGGAAGAAATTAAGGTAGACCATCTTATTAAAAATCTGGATGACTATAAGAAGTTCAACTTTTTAAGCGACTTTGAAAGGCGGTTTGCACCGGAGTCGTTTATTGCTAGAAACAGTCCTAAAGATACTAGAAATCTAAAAATTATGATGGGGTTATTTGGAGTTTTGCTTGTTGTACTAGCGGTGGCGATATATTTTGGTCTAATTAAAAAAAGTTGACATGTTGGGATCCTTTGATTAATAATAAAGGAAATTATGTTACTGCCCAAAATTGATAAAAAAGATTGGGCTTAGAAAGGGGGTGGAAATATGATAAAAAGAAAACAAGCGGGTTTTACTCTTATTGAACTTTTGGTTGTTATAGGTATCTTAGCGGTTTTGTTGGCTATTGTTTTGATTGCCATTAACCCAGCCAGACAGTTTAGCCAGGCGAACAACGCTAAAAGAGCCAGCGATGTCAACGCTTTGTTGAACGCTATCCATCAATATAGCGCTGACAACAAGGGGAATATTCTTCTCTTAGCTATACCGAATACGCCTGCTGTCGTAAATAGCACGGCGTTTGGTGCTTTGTGTACTGCACTTGTTCCTACCTATATCGCCGCTTTGCCGGTAGATCCATTAACTAGTAACGGTGCTCCGGTGAGCAATTGTGCTACCACTCCTTGGGACACAAACTATCAAGTATCCCAAAGCGCTACGGATAGCAGAATTACGGTTACCGCTCCTGCCACGGAGTTGGGTATTCTATTAATTAGCGTCTTGAGGTAAAAATACAATTCGTACGAATTAGTATTTTTAGAGGGGGTTGTAAAGCCCCCTCTTTCGTTCCTGTGTCGGTCTGTTATTTTATGGTTTGGGCATTATGCCAGTAATCTAAGATTTCCTTCGCGTCAATAAATCCTTCTCTAATAAAACTAATGGGTGTAGTTGTGGTGTCCACTACAGTGGTAGATTCGATCTTGGGAAGACTTCCATAATCTACAGCAAGGGTAATTTCACTATCAAGATGGCCGTTCTTCTGTCTCACAAATTCTTCTATGCTGTAGCAAGGAGGCAGTCCTGTTATGTTAGCGGATGTTCCTGTATAGCCAAAGCCACACGCCTTAGTTAATCGTATACAAAACTCAAAATCAGCAACCATAAAACCCGCTTTATCAGAGCCACCTGTTAATATATCTAGCGTTGACTCCCTCTTTTTACAAAGTAAAGTTATTTTTCCTGGAAGGAATTTTTTTGCAAGTAATTCTGCCGACTGATTAAGATATACATATTTCTTTGCCATATCTAAATCACATACATGTATTGAAAGCTGTTTTTTGAAATCCCTTCCCTTAACGGAATAGACCTTTTTTATTGCGCTTTCGTTTTCAACATTTGCTGCCACTGTGTAATTAGTATGTGAGGGACACAAAATTACATTTCCATTTTCCAACTCGCGTTTGGCTATTTGAATAACTTCGTCCAGGTTCGATAAATCTTTTTTTAGTTTAATCAGTCGCACACGTTACTCCATTTATATCCTTAAATTTGAACGGGGCTACCTCCGCGATAGTACTAAACACGCCGTGTTCAAAATACCTATGTGCGCAACCCGCGGTCATACTGGCGTTGTCAGTGCAATATTTTTTTTGGGGAATATATACCTTTACATTCATATCTTGTACAACCCGCTGTCTTAGAAGGGTGTTTGCTGCTACTCCTCCCCCTAAAACTACCGCCTTGGGTTTGTATTTTTGACAGGCCGATTTTAACTTTTCAATCAGTATCTCTATAACAGTTGCTTGTAAAGAGCTGGCAAACAAACACCTTTTTTCAGTGTCTAGTTCGCCCGCCCCCCTTATTTTATTTACTACCGATGTTTTTAGTCCGCTAAAAGAAAAATTTGCAGTTCCATCTTTGTGCATCGGTTTTGGTAAGGTAATCGTTGGACTTATCCCCTGGGAGGCTTTCTCAATAGCAGGTCCGCCAGGAAATTGGTATCCCATCAACCTTGCTACCTTGTCAAGTGTCTCTCCGGCGCTGTCGTCTAAAGTATCTCCTACCGTATGATAATCTCCAATTCCTTTTGCGTATATTAATTGAGTGGTTCCTCCGCTTACGATCAAATATATTTTTGGCCATGAACTCGGGTCGTTAAAATCATTATATGCAGACACGTCCTCCAAACAAACAGAGTAAGCGTGAGACTCTAGATCATTTATTGCAACGAGCGGTTTATTAAGGACTAAGGATAGTGTTTTTGCGCAGTTTATTCCTATCAACAGAGAACCTACTAAACCCGGAGTTGCCGATATAGCTATACACCTTATGTCGCTAAGTTTTGTTTTGCCTTGGAACAGTGCTTCTTCCAGGACAGGCAGGATGTTTTCGGCATGCATGCGCGAGCTTATCTCGGGGACTATCCCGCCGTATTTTTCATGCATTATGTTTTGTGAGGACACAATACTCGACACCACATCCCAGCCATCTTTTACGAGTGCTACTCCGGTGTCGTCAACAGTAGTTTCTATTCCAAGGATCAGCATTTGCAGATTTTACCACGGCGAGAAGAATAGTCGTGCTATAATTAATGTAGCTATGAAATCAGCAAAAAGCGCCTTGCCCATATTTTTTGCCTTATGTTTTGTTTTTGGACTATCGTACTATTTATTTTCTATCTACAGACCCGATATTACTCCACGTGTGGAGGGTGCCAAGTCCGTTAAAGAGAAAAAAAGTTATTTAGATAGCATCCCTTTGCCTACAGGTTCGCAGGAAGTTGGGCGCAATGTGCGCGACGGATTTTCTCAAATGACTCTGTCCAGCTCTAAATCGAGTGAGGAAATTCAAAAGTTTTTTAGAAGTGTTTTGGTGTCAAAGGGCTGGAAGTCCAAGGATAGCGCAGAAGATTTGCTTTCCACCATTTACACGCGCGACCAGGAGAAGATTGAGGTTTCTGTTCTATCTTTGGGTGACAATGTGGAGACGGTGTTTTCTGTTTCTTATTTCGATTAAATTTTAGTTCCCACCAAATAGATCGCACGCCAGGGTTGGTAAATACTCTTAAACGAGTCCTCAAACAATACTTCGTCGCCCTTAGTAACTTTACGGGTGAATTCCGCGGTTCCCCCCATAGCATAAAAGTCCACCTGTCTAACAATACCTTTTGGTAAAGTTGGGTCATCTTGGTATAACGGCGCGGGCGGGGCGTATACATTATAAAGTTTTGGTTTGCTTATTTCTACTTTGCGACCATCTGGGGTGCCGTAGATTTTAAATTCCAGAGTGTTAGCGGCAAGGTCGGTAGACGACTGAATTAACAGGTATCCCGGGGTGTCGTTTTTAAATTTTAGATCCAGCGACGGTTGGTAAACGCTGGCGTCAAACCCCACCGGAGACTCGATTTCATAATAATCAACTCTATACGCGTGAGGATGGCGGGAAGTTATTGGCAGCCCCGCGTTTAAAATAGCTCTAAAAAGTGTGGTAGATGTTTGGCAGACACCTCCCCCCTCCCCTAAAACCGTACGACCTTGGGAAATAATATACGCTGTGGCGTAACCCGTTCGGCCACTTATTTCTCCAACAGCCTGATTAAAAGAGTATTCCTTTCCTGGAGGTACTAAAACGCCGTTGGTCCTTTGTGCGGCGAGCGTTAAATTAGTGATTCTTGGCTGGGCGGAACCTGTAAATTTGCTAATCCCCGTTCCCAAAAGAGAAAAAATTCCATACTCCGAGCCGTCTTTAGAGGTTTTAACTTCTTTAAGGGGAATTTCCATGCCAAGCTTGTTGTTACCACTAAAAAACAGCTTTTTAAAATCGCTCGCAAATTTGTCTTTATCAATCTCTAACCCGTCTTGAATAATTTTAAACTCCTGTACACGCCCGTCTTTTATGTTCACCACTTGACCCAATGGTAATTTATTTAGTTCCAGAGCAATGTTTTGGACGACCTTTTCCAGCTCGATTTTATCTAAATTAACCTCCGTTTTATCATCTTTGGAAGTAAATTTAATAAGTTTTAGCAGATCCACTGGGCCCAGTTTGTATATTTTGTCGCCCGACTTTAGTTCAACCTCTCTTGCCACGAGTTTTTGCGCCTCGTTTAGAACTTTATCTAAATCTCCTTTGGTAAATTGGGGATTGGTATCTTCCACTTCCAACAACTTTTGTTCAAAGTCCAGATTGTCAAAACAGTTTCTTATAACATTGTACATTTTATTCTCATCTAGACTTTTTCCATAAACTTCCGGCACAATTTCCAACTTCTCATCTACATTTAGTGTCATCTTTGCACTTACAGACGGAATGTTTACCTCACTTCTAATTTCTGCCACTTTACTGCCCAAAAGATCTTTGTTATAACTATATTTAGTGTTAAGTTTTAAAGGTTTGAAAAATCCGGCAATTTTATCTTTGGTGTCGATGAAAAGATTACCTGTTCTGCCTACCTCAAACGCTCGAGTCACGCCTGCTTCCCAATCGTATTTAAGTTCAATATCGCTCGCCTTTATCTGATAGCTTTTACCCTGACTTTGTAGGGCTTTTTGTGCCCATAAGTTAAGCTCCTTTTTGGTTTGCGACTCTTTTTGGATGACTTTTTCAAGCGCCTGTGAATAAGTAAGTCCGCCTATTTGTACATTTGCCAGAGTAACTCCCGGGATAATTTTTTTAGCAAAATACAGGTGATACCCCGTCGATATAAATAGCATCGACGCTAGGGTATAGAGTACGGGTTTATATAACTTAATAGCGTAACCTTTTGCTTTTCTCTTTAGAAAAATTATCATACCAACATTATACGGGTTATTTTATTATTCAGAAACTCCCGCTATGTTTACGCAATTGTGGGGGTTTGGTAATCCGGGACCAAACTTGTAGATTTTGTTACCTGCGGTGTAAATCCGCGCTGGGATATTAAAAACTTTCTAGGGTCGTCGCTCATGTTAGTAAAAGAGTCAACCATCTCCATTAATTTTCCGGATGCAGTCTTTTCAAAAGCTATGGCTTCCGTTCTTACACCTTGGCTTCTGGCATATTCAATTAGATCGGCATAATCCCCGTCTCCTGAAACCAGAACCATTACATCAATTTTTGACATCATTCTAACCGCATCCATACAAAGCCCCACATCCCAGTCGCCTTTTTTAGCTCCACCAAAAAACACCTGCAGTTCCTTTACGCGAACCTCAAAACCCTGCACGCTTAAAGCTTCATGAAAATCCTTTTCCGCTCCTACATCGGCTTTAATTACATAGGCAAACGCGCGAACAAGCTTTCTGCTCGCCACGCCCTCCTTTAGCACTCTACCGAAATCCACTTTAGCGCTGTACAAGTTTTTAGCAGAGTAATACATGTTTTGCACGTCAACAAAAACCGCTACCCGCTGTTCTTTATGTTTTGCCGAATTTGGATTTTTTGTTTGACTTTGTGTCACAAACACATTCTATACTTTATGCAACTTTTTGAATAGTGCAGCGTAAAAAGGTAAAATACCCCTGCTACGATGGGGAGTCGTCTAATGGCAGGATGCCGCGCTCTGAACGCGGAGACTTCTAGGTTCGAGTCCTAGCTCCCCAGCCATGGGTTTTCTGGTTGTTATACCAACGAAAATCCCATAATCTTAATAAGGCTCGAGCCTCAACTGAGGGCGTAGTATAATTATCCTATTATGGAAGTTACCACGCTTGATGAACTAGGTCGTATGCAACTTGCTTCAGAAGCCTATGTTATATGTGGTGATGAAATACTAATGCATAAACGAAGTGATACTGCTAAGAAATTCCCTGGTTTTTGGATAGGTCCGGGTGGTCATATAGACTCAAATGAGGATGCACTAACGGCCGCTATAAGAGAAGTTGAGGAAGAAACTGGCGTTAAAATAGACGAGAAGGACATAAGGTTAAAGGCGATAGCTTTCCACTATCATATAGATCGTAATGAATGCTGGATTAGTTTTATATTCTTAGCTAGAATTTCCAAGCATCAGGACGCGATTGAGGAGACTGCTGAAGGTAGATCAAGGTGGCTTCCATTGTCAGAATTGGTGAAGTTGGAAAACGTTTTTCCGCCTTCTCAATACTACTTCGAACATGTTCTGAACGATAAACCTGGTATTTTATATACCAATATTACCTGGAAAGATAGTAAACTAGTCAAAGAACAAAGTGTACGAGTGGACAAAGATCTGTAAAAGTTCGAAAATCATCCCATATCCCCAGCCAAATGGCCTGGAGAAGTTAAGTACAGGATAATATTGCATCGTTGTTATAATTTATTTTATAAGCTTTACTTTCACCCCTTCTTGAAATACCATAGACATAGTGATTTTATTTTCATGAAATTTAATTTGTTATAAAAGTCCGCTTACTTGCGGGCTTTTTTGTATTTAACTTTTTTGAAAAGAGGTGAAAAATAAATGAAGAAACTCTTTTTCTTAATTGCAGTTGCGACAGTTTTTGCATTAACAACTTCTCCTGCCACGGCAGCTAAACCGGGCGCGTGTGTCACCATTCAGGATGGTACTATTACCGATTCAGCTGGAAATTCAGTTGTTCTTGGATATGACAAATGGGGATACAACTATCAAGCTCATATGTTTAACGGCTACGCTGACAATTACTCCCGTCCCACAGTGCCAGTTACTTCAGGTGATAAGCTCAACATGAAGTGGAGTAATGCTTGGTTGGCTGATGTCGACTGTAATGGTGACGGAAAGTTGGACCGAGGACTAGTTGATGGTGTTGTAAGTGGCACAAGCATGGGTTGGTTAACTAATCAATATAATGGT
The DNA here is from genome assembly GCA_041658075.1 of Patescibacteria group bacterium. Taxonomy (GTDB): domain Bacteria; phylum Patescibacteriota; class WWE3; order UBA101185; family UBA10185; genus JBBAAW01. Next base: position 1,034 of record JBBAAW010000011.1, on the reverse strand, counting down.
AGTTACATAGACGGAGACGGTAATACCCAAAAGTATACAGACTTTTACAAAATCGTCTGGGTTGGTCCAGGTGGAGACCTATGGGGTCAATACCATGTAATTCAAGAGGTCTATAACGACACAGGAAGTGGAAATTATAGATTTAAAGATGGAGCGCCTGGCTTTGGCTTAAATGACCAATGGACAACGACTCCGTAGTGGTTCGTTAGTAAAAACAGCAGCCCATCGGGAAAACTCGGTGGGTTGTTTGTTTTTTTTGTACCATCTCATTTACATCTCTTTTTCTCCTCTTCCATGGGTTAGTCGGCCTCAATTATGCAATAGTATAACTTACATTATTCTGTTTCAAGTCTGTGTAATCCGACAGCAAACTAATTAAATGTAATAGTCTAAAAATAAGTGTGATACTACTTTATTCTTGAAGCAAAGTTTCGCCCAAGATTGAAATATATGGCCTGGGTAAATAACCGAATTTTAAATAATGCGCTACAAGTAGGGATTCTCTCAAAGCAGCTGGCTTATTATCGTCTGGGGTGTTTTTTAATACTCCTTTCTTTTTCCAGCGACTTTCTTTGGGGTGTGCCAAATTATAAATTTCTTGTTCTAAATTCTCCTTATCTAATTCTAAGTGTTCTAGTAAAACCGTCCCAACTGAATAATCAACCTCACTATTTAGAAGAAGCATAGGAAATGAAACAAATAAAATTGAATCATCTTTTGCAGCAGATGCTAACGCCTCCATTACTCCAATGACCCACTCGTACTCTATGTTTCTACAGTATGCTAACTGTTTTCTTGCGGCTAATCCTAAAAACGCTACATGATTTTTTATGGGTTCAAAAACCGTTGATCTGGCCTGTTCTACTAAATGTTGTGGTAATAAAAAAGGCTTATCGTCTGGTGAATAGCTGTTTACTAGTTTTTCGACTCCAAACGAGGTCAAATTTCCGATAAAATATTGACTCTGTGCTATTTGGGGAGGGGCCAAATTTTGTCTTGCATCCAAAGGAAGTGAATAATAACTAATAGCAGCA
>JBBAAW010000010.1:0-32317 GCA_041658075.1 Patescibacteria group bacterium | reverse complement strand
AAAGCCTTTTTTTCAACACACTAATCTTTGATACTCTTATAAGGTGCCTAGTGTATTCCAGACCAACACAAACTCTTTAACTTCTTCTAATACCTCCTCATCAATATCTTCCCAAGCCAAAGTTCGACAATCGTCCCACTTAGCGAGCCATTAAGAATTGCCCGTTAAATCAACATCCGATTAACCTACCCTAACGTGGACTCGAACTACGGTTTGACCCACTCGCCTTTAAGAATACTCATTATAATTTTATTGTGATACCTACCGTCTTTCCAAACATGTTGTCTTAAAGTCCCATCGTTTCTAAAACCGCATCTAAGGTAACATTTAATAGCCCTTTGGTTTTCTTCCCATACATCTAAGTAGACTTTATTAAGGTTTAGCTTCTCGAAACAAAAAGCTAGCACAGCCTTTACAGCATCTGTTCCATACCCCTTACCCCAAAGGCTCTTATCGCCAATAGACAACCCTATTTCTGCATGTTTATTCTTGGGATCCACACAACTTATTCCAATATCTCCGATTAGTTTGCCAGAACCCTTATCGTGAATACCAAAGCTTAGATTCTGCAATGTAGTAGTATCGGCGTTAAGTTCCCTGTACGCGCATACTTCCGGATTAATATTCCAGTCATCGATTTGCTGTTTTTCACCTTTTTGCAAGATTGTAAGAGTTGTAAACTGTCCAGTAATATTAACACTGTCCACTCGCCAATTCTAACAGAATCAGGCCGTGTTTAGATATAGTGAGTAGCGGGGTGGGGTAGTATAATTCCCTCATGTATCATGGAGTACTTATAGATCAGGAATTTACAGATACAGCATTTCCCAAAAGTTTTAAGATGTTTGCCGAAAAACAGGATGGGTCTTGGAAAATTTTTGGTGTAGAGATAGAAGATTCTAGACTTGAGGAGTCGATAAAAACTATCCAACAGAATATAAAGACAGACAGTGCATGGTACGCACACCTTTATAACGACAAAATTTTGATTGTGATATTTAAAGATAAAGTCTTTTATGTTAAACCGCATGCCGATACCTGGAAACCTATTATTAATTACGGAAAAGAACTGAGAATCCCGGAGGAGCAATTAGATTTTTGGCCCAATAGATTTCAAGACGAGCATCACTATTTTACCGAGTGAACTATAGGGAAATGAAAGGTGGGGTAAACTTAAACAAACTACTCTTGTAACTTTAGATCCGAAACATAAACATACTCGTTTTGTCCTTGAATAATAGTTCTAACATTGTCCACAACTCGAAACCAATTAAAAATCAGACCTCTCTTATAACCTCAAACCCTTTGTAACTTCCAACAATAGCAAATCCAATAACGCTCTCCGCCAAACCTTCTCCAACAAGTTTTTTAGCGGTTTCATTTAAAGAGGCCCCTGAACCCACGGCGTCGTCTATTAAAAGCACCTTTTTAAACTTAGAGACGTTTTTCACAAAAATAGTCCGGCTGGCATTTTCTACGCGCTCCTCAAGTCGACTCAAAGTTTTTTGAGCCACTGGAATATCCCCTACATAAGCCTTGCTTAGATCAACTCTTGGCAAATTTAAGTTTAAAATCTTTTCAAACTCTTTTAAAAATTGCAGGTTTCTTGGAACAGTTGGCGGTATAAATGAAACAGCGTCAATATTTTCCCGCGCTATCAGCTCATCAATTTTTGGTTTAACTAATAGAGAAAGTAACTTAATTAGGTCGTACTTTTGCGCCTGTTTAGAATACAAGACCAACTGACCAAACTTGGTTTTTCCAAATTTTGGTAACGCGTAAAAATCCAAATAATACACTTTCTCTAAATAAACATCCTTAAATGTTTGTTTTAGTTTTTGAGTGGCATCAATAAATCCAAACTCGTTAAAATATTTTTTGGCCTCGCTTAAAGTCGTTTTATATTCAACCGATAATTCCCCAAGATGTTTTTGCTCTTTTATAGAATCGATCCATTTTGAAAACCCATTAAACCCGTAACTAATTTCTCCCAGAGGCGACACGTAAAGATATTCCTTGTCAATAAAGTCAACTAACTCTTGGGAAACTTGAGGCTGATTCTTTATTTGACTTTGTAACACCATCTGATAAAACACCAAAGGGGGCTTGCCGGATCTTTGAAGTACTCCCTCGGCAACCAGCTCTTTAAGCTTTCTTTGGATAAGTTGTCTACTAAAGCCTAAATCACGCCACAAGTCGCTTACCCTAGCTTTTTGGTGGGCTTGTATATAGTCATATATCTGCTCTTTTGCCGCGGTTTTTACCATAAGTGTTTACAGTTTACAATAAAGTGTAAATAGATGCAACCGATACCCCGGCTCAGGTCTGGAATGTAAATATACTCCCTTTGTCCTTGAATAACAGTTCAAACATTGTCCACAACTCGGAGCCAAGAATTAACCAACATTGATCAAATCTATCATCTCGGTTTCAGCCTCCTTCGCCTTCAAACGTATTTTTTCCTCAAAGCTATCTATCCAATCCCTTAATCTCTCCAATAAACTTGGATGCTCGTTTTCGTTTTCCACACCAGCCAAAAAAACTACCCTTTTCTCAACGTCAAGTTCGTCCAAAATCAAGTCCATTAATTTGTGATGAATAGTATCCCTAATAACGTTTTTCATGTGCTCTTTCTCTGCGTCGTCGTCAAAATGTTTTTCGATTATTAAAAAAATGCTTTCAGTTTCTATTATGTCTTCAAAAATGTATTTCATCTTTTGCCTGCAAACACTATTTGTTTGCCAAATATGTAGCCGTAGGATCAACGGGTCCTAAAGCAATTTTATTCTGTATGTCGTCTACAAACAATATTATAGCTTTACCCTTTTGACTTCCATCCTTCATCTGCAGATACTCCATAACCTCAGGGCTTCCTCCAAACGTTTTTCCTGTAAATTTTGCCGGTCCGGAGTCACCAATAACCGCAACAATTCCTTTTTGATTTACGGGGTTAAATACTAAAACTTTTCTGTATTTATACCAAGGCTTAAGCGTGGACCAATCTTTATTCCAATTAGGCAGCTCATGCAACTGTACTGCCACGTAATATTTTTCTTGATCCACATCGTCGAAATCTTTAAAAGCTCCTTGAAGTGGGGCCATACCTGCGTTTTGTAAATCATGACTCGTTAAAGCGTCGCCTGCCCATCTGTAAAGATGTTGCTCCTTGCCCACATATCCAAAAATTTCGTTTAATCTATTTTCATTCAAACTGATTTTTAGGTTTAAGCCAAATTTTTTGGACAAAGCGTCCGCAATAACTTCCTCTTCGGCACTGTTTAAAGTTTTTCTATCTGTAATCAAAGAGTTTAATTGTTTCACAAATAGCTGCAAGCTTGCCGTTTCTTGCTGTTGTTTATGCTTTGTATGTTCAAGAGCATAGATGTGACTTACACCAAGAGCAGCAGCGGTTAAAATAGCAGCCCCTGCTATTGCTAATGAATGTTTTTTTGCAAATTTCAATGTTTCTGCATGTTTCTCGTGAAACCGATCAACAACGCTTTTATGGTGTTCCTCTATCTTTTTTCTTATTTGGTGCGAATTAGATTTTTCTACAGAAGACATTGTTATTATTCTGACATCCAAAGTACCTATTAATCAAGCCAGCCTCTCTCTCTGTTACGAAACCTGTCAACAACCAAGGGGAGCCAATCTTCTTGTATAGCAAAACGTGTACCATGGTGGATGTTATAATAAACGTCTATGAGAATCTCACCAAAGATTATTCGCCAAATTACTCAAATCGCTCTTGTTTTAGAACCAATCTTGGATAAAGATGGCTGTACTACAAGATATACTGATTTGCCAGACAAATCACTTAAAGACTTTCTAATTGCAGCGGTAAACGTTGGAGAGATTATCGAGCAGCATGCGGAAGAAGTAATAAACGGAGATGGTGGTATATTTTTAAAGCTTACTGAAGCGATGGAAGCTTCTAACGAATATAAGGAAAGTAAAAATATAAACTTTGGTTTACTCGTTTTCATTTTCATAGCAATAAAAGCACGAGTGATGTCTTCGAATGTGTTAGAAACTATTAATATTATGAAAACTCAACTTGAGACGTCGACTAACAAGGACGTCCAAGATTATATGAACGGGTGGAAAATAAACATAAAAACAACCACCAAAAACTATAAAGTTCAAAAGACCAACGAAAATACTAAGTTTTTTGATGAAGCTACATCCTTAAAGGTTCTGTTCGAAAGAGGGTTAAAAGTATTTTCAAATCCTAAACTCACAGGATACCAATTCTGCAAGGAAAATGTTGATGGGTATCCACTATTAAAAAAATTTGTTACAGAAATTAATGAAAAACAAGGCATCATTACAAGTCTAGAAAACACTTATGATTTCATTCATCGAGAGAATCCCGATCTTAGTGTTGGTATGTTAGCAGATTTGTGTGCAGCGGCGTTCTTTTTACATCTTTCATTCCAAAATCCAAAAGAATACAGTATCTTTTAATTGCCCAATACTAAACAGTGAGGCTTTATTACACAAACGTAAGTTATTTTTATTACCAAACAATAGTGGGTAGCGGGGTGGAATAACTTAGGCAACTGCTATCTCTGGACGTAGGTCTGGGATGTAAATATACTCGTTTTGCCCCTGAATGATGGTTCTAACGTCGCTTACAATTCGGAGCCAGTTGGCACTTAATATAATAGGTTTATATAATACCTCTCATACTCATCATCAGTAATCTTCCGGCGTTAGTATCCGTGCCAGATCCATTGATTTGTGACTTCGTGATGAAACAAGACTTCTCCATTTTTTACAATCGTCCCTAATTCCCGCGGGCTTCTGCCTGCCACCAGTTCTTTCCAATGTAAATATTTTTCTTTATTTTCTTCACCCAAAATCTCTGAAATAAATTCTCCTGCTTTATACTGACGAATCGCGTCGTAAATATCTCCGGGTAAAAATCGGGCTCTAGTGCGTTTGTTTTTCACAGCAAGCAACTTATTCCCTTCCAAACCGGTTCGCAGCAACGCATAAAATACCAGATATGGATTAACATCCGGACTTATCGAACGAACCTCTATCCGTGTAGTCCTCTTGTCCCCTACAGGAATACGGATCATCGATCCACGGTCATTTGCCGATACTCTGATTTGATTGGGAGCTTCAAAATGCGGATCAAGCCTGCGGTATGCATTTACACTGGGATTAAATAAAAGACATAGCTCCGGCGCATGATTTAAAATTCGAGAGATATAATCCCACGCAAAGGAAGACATCCCGTCGTTTCCGTGTGCATCGTAAAATATATTTTTCTTATCTTTAGCAGTATTTTTAAAAATAGACATGTTTGTATGCATCCCGCTCCCATTGATCCCCACCATTGGTTTTGGTAAAAACGTTGCTGTCATACCCATGGAAGTTGCAACTTGCCTACAAACCAATTTGTATAACTGAACCTGATCTGCAATGCGGTTAATGTCGCCGTAGGAAAAATTTAGTTCAAATTGGGATGGCGCGACTTCGGGATGATCTTTTTCATTTTCAAACCCCATAGCCCGTTGAGCCTCTGCAACCGCATCAATAAAAAGCCGCAGACGATCTTTTGGTAAGGCGTGGTAGTATCCTCCGGAAGAAGTGAGTGTAAATCCGTGCTCCTTGGAGTACGTTTGTTCTGCGTTTACCCCGTCGACTAATATTCCTTCAATTTCCGTTGAAGCAAAAACCTCTAGGCCCTTTGCCTGTTTCAGTTTTTTTGTATACTCACGGAGTTGCCAGCGGAAATCTGATAAATACATCGTCCGGTCGCGATTAGCAACAAAGGCAAACATAATCACTTTCCCCGGTCCAAATACATCAGACGGAAGCCATACAATACTTCCCCAGTCTACTATTAAGCGAAGATCTGACTCGCGTTGAACAGTGTACCCGCGCACACTTGATCCATCAAATGTTAAATTATTAGCAGCTCCTTTTAACAAATATTGTTTGTCGTAATCTAGCATTTGAAACTTTCCTTCAATGTCTGAAAAACACAGTGTTACTGCCTTAATATCTTTCTCCTTAGACAGGTACTCGCGATATTCTTTTTCCAATGCCTCCGATGTTTCCGTCTGTTGAGCGTGTTTTGCTTTTATATTCATTTGTTCCAGGTCTTTATACGGAATTGTGAGAAAAGTTTTCAGCGGGGATGTATATGCATCCATATACTATTATTATTCAACGATATTGTTATTTAGTCAACTTTTGATACAAATATCCGGTAATTAGTGCTTAGAGAAAACACACGGTGGATTGTTTTAGAAAAAATCAACGAGTCGTACAAAATTAGCGGCATTGCCACAGGAAGGTAAATATGCAACCGGAAAAGGCGATTGTTTTTGGACCAATAATTGTATTTTTTGTAAAAATGGGGTGATTCGCTTATACTCAGTAAGCAACATGTCCAGCAGAAAAATATTGATTCTTGCTATAGCCTTGCCCGTCCTTGGTGCGGTGGTTTATTCTGTTAAATACAGTGGAAAAATGTGTGGGGGCGAATACGCTAATGTAAAAGAATATCGGTGCCCGCGGCTTTATGAATGTGTTTTAGAAAGCAATAAACCCAATGCCACAGGAGTATGCAGGTTTTTGCCAAATGGTTTACGACTCTGGACACAGCCAGTGCAGGGAAATGAGGTTGTTGTAATCCCGCCCCAAAAAGATCCCACGGTAGAATATGATATACAAACCCAAAAAGCAAAGAGGCTTACCTTTGCCCAAAATAAGTTTGGGTTTGAGCTTTTGAAGACTGCTGTTTTTAGCGACCAAACCAACAACCAAAATGTGGTCATTTCCCCCACTAGTATGGGGCTAGCGTTCTCTATACTTTATAACGGAGCCAACGCCTCAACCAAAGATCAGCTTACAAACGTTTTGCAAATTCCGGGTTTTAGTTTGTACGACCTCAATGAGTCGGCCAGATTTTTAATGGCGCGACTTAACGCCAGCACTCCGGGAATCTCTTCTAACACTTCGAACTCCATTTGGATAAAAAATGGGATAAGTTTAAACGAATTGGTTTTAAGTGAAGCGCAGACCAACTACAACGCCTACATAACAAACCTGGACTTTTCCAGTCCTCAAGCTCCTAAAACCATCAACGACTGGGTTTTTGGCAACACAGCAGGAAAGATTTCAAACGCCGTACCGAATCAAGTCAGTGCGGAAACCGCGTCGTACATTATAAATACGGCTTATTTTAACGGGGTTTGGAAGTATAAATTTGAGAAAGATAAAATCGAAAATCGCGATTTTTATATTTATAAATATAAGCAGAACGGAACCAAAACGTCTACACCTAGCATGAAGATGAAACGCAAGGACTTCCTGTACTTTGAAAACGAGCTTTTTCAGGCGGTAAAACTGCCTTACGGAGCAGATCAAAAATACTATATGGTAGTGCTTTTGCCAAAAGAGCCGGGTATAAATACGCTTTTGGGAAAGTTTGACATCCTAAATTGGCAAACATGGATGGAATCTTTTAAAGAAAAGGACGGTACCCTTTATTTACCTAAATTTAAACTGGAGTACGACGGCAAAATGACGTCGATTTTAAAAAGCATGGGTTTGGTACTTCCCTTTGATGCAGAAAAAGCCGATTTCTCTAAGCTTTCCGCGGACGGCTTAAGCAAAGAATTCTATATAAGCAATGTAGTACACAAGACGTATATTGATGTTAATGAAGAAGGTACAGAAGCCGCCGCGGTAACGGTGATCGAGGTGGGTAACGCAAGCGCACCCATACTCAGTCCAGAAAATCAGCCATTTGTGATGGATGTAAACAAACCCTTCTTTTTTGCAATAGTTAACAAAGAAACAGAGGCAAACTTCTTTGTGGGTATTGTTAGAGGTTTGTAGTTGATGTAGACTAAATACATGCAGATAAAAGACTTAACTTCATTTATTGGACTTACCAGAAAAAAAGAGGCCCACACGCCGGCAGACACAACAATTTCCTCCCGAACAGATCCAAAATCATACGGAGAAAAATTTATAGAACACTCTTGGTTAGCACCCAACAGAGTTGTAAAAGAAATATCGCAAAAAAGCGCAAAGACGCTTATTGTACTTGCAGTTTCAGTGTCGCTCCTTTTTGCCTTAATGCAAGAGTTTCTCTTGATAATTGTTATAGCTAGCGCGGGATTTTTATACTATATGCTTTCTAAAAGTCCGGCCACGGAGGTTAAGCACGAGGTTAGCAATCACGGCCTTTTTTACGCGGGCGAACAGTTTTATTATTGGCACGAGCTTAAGCAGTTCTTTTTCAAAAACGACTCGGGCAGAACAGTTTTGTGCGTTGACACAATAGAAAAATTACCGGGCCGGCTCTTTCTAAACTTAGATCCTTCCGATAAAGATAGGTTAAAAGAAATTTTTTCAAAACGACTTGTTTTCTTGGAAGAAGAGCCAAAGGGATTTGTAGACAAAATGTACGGCTCCGCCATCTCAAAATTCGCCCTGGATAAATAAGCGTGTCTAACACCCTGGTAGTTTTTACATATGCCCCAGCCGGTCTGGGACATGTTCGCGTTGCCAACGCCTTAATGGGAGGAATTCCCGCCGGCCTTGATTACGCCATTCTTGCCCCATCCGACAGGTCGACCGAATCTATGCACAGGTTTAGCAGTTTAAATGTACCGGCTCGCCATGTTATGGAGTTTTTTCAAAGAGGTTTTGCGGAGGCCCTGTTTACCAAAGTTTACACAGAACATTTAAAACACCACACAGGTAAATTGTCGACGCAGTTTATAGAGTTGATCCAATCCAGAGAAGTCAAACCGGATAAAATTGTTGTTGTAGCCACGCATTTTGGTTTGGCTTACCAACTTGGTGCCATAAAAAGTCAGCTGGAGAAAACTTTTCAAACTCAAATCTATCTAGTGGTTCAGGTCACCGACGACTCCCCACAAATTATTTGGTATGTAGATTCAGCGGATCTTATTATATGCCCCAGCCATAAGACTAAAGCGTCTTTGCAGGCTTTTGCTGCAAAAAACCATTTGAGGCAAATACCTATGGAGGTTGGGCCTTATCCCATAGACTTGGATTTTTCCAAGAGACTAACGTTAGATCAACTCACCGCCCGCTCGGATCAATACAACCCAACTAAAGAGTCGCCCATAAATATGGTAATTCCCGTTTCAGGGGCAGCAGTAGGTATGGAATTCTTTTTACACTTAATGCGTCGCTTGCACGACGCGTCGCCTAGATTTGTGTTTTATGTAGTGTGCAGAAAAGCCCCTTTTACGGCAAATTTCTTACGACTTATAAAGCGCAAGGATTATGTGCGACTTTTTACTTCTAGCAGTTATAAAGAGGTAGTGGAAGCTTATAAGAGGGTTTATTTGGAAAATGTAATTTCCGCGGAAGTTACCAAACCAAGTGAACAGGCTTTTAAAGCGCTTTTGCGGGCCGACTCTGTGGGAGGCTCGTTCTTGCTTTTTGCCGAGCCGGTGGGTAGACAGGAATACGACAATATTAACTTTTTAGAACGGCACGGTTTGCTGTCCGACGATTTAAACAGTCGGCGGGGTTATATTTTGCCATACGGTTCCAAGGAGTCAGCAGACTTAATTTGGGATCTGTATAGTAGTGGTAAGATGCTTAACACTTTTGACAAATACTCTCCGCAGCCCCCAAGCGACGAGTTAGGAGATGATGGAGTTTCCAAGTTCTGGAAATTGATCTGGAAAGCTTGTGTTATATTAAACTAAACATGCCCGACACGTTTAGAGAAATCGCATCGCCAATAATTAACCAAAAGAAGCCGTACTTGATAAGGTTTGTTCTATTAATAATAACGATCGTAGCTATCTTCCTGGCCGGTTCCTTTCTTGGTCCTAATTTCATATTTAAAGACAACCCACTATCAAGAACAATAACAGGAAAAGCCCAGGATAGAGATAAGTACATGTCCTTCTTTTTTGAAGTATACGACCTTGTAAAACAAAATTACTGGAACATACTAACAGACGAACAGCTAAACGATCTTGTTAGACAATCAATTGAAAAAATTGTTTTTACCCCCCTACCAGTAACCCCAGGCAAAACGCAACCTTTGGCAAAAACGCTTTTGGAAGTCACAAAGGATATGAACGACGGGGCGAAGAAGGAATTTTATGTAAAACTTGCGGATACACTGTTGGCGAACCTGGAACCTTTCGGTAGAAGCAGGCTATACAGCGCAAAACAAACTCAAGATCTAAGCAACACGGTAAAAAACATTGACCCCGCAAAAGACCGATACGGTGATTTAGGAGTTAACAAAGCTGCTACAAAAGAAGAAATTGACAACGCCTTTAAGCAAAAAGAGCAAGAAGTCCAAAGAGAAGCCCCATCACCAGAAAAAGATGAGAAACTTGCGGAAATTCAAAAATCTTATGAAATATTAAACGATCGAGATACTAAAAAAGTTTACGACGAGTCCGGCGTAGAACCCACCTTTACATATAAAATCTATTACAGCAGCATCCTGTATTTACAGATGTCAAAATTCTCCCCAACCTCGGTTCAGGATATGGTGAGAGTCGCCGATAAAGCAAACGGCAATACAAAGCTTGATGCTTTAATCATAGATCTGCGCGGAAATATTGGTGGTCTAATTGACGGAATTCCTTATCTTTTAGGACCTTTTATTGGCAATGATCAGTATGTTTACCAATTCTTTAACAGAGGAGAAAAGCTTGACTTTAAAACCAAAGTCGGCAAGATACCAAGTTTAGCCAGATACAAGAAAGTAGTAGTATTAATTGACGGAGCTAGCCAGTCGTCAGCCGAAGTTTTTGCATCATCACTTAGGAAATACAACGTGGGGGTTTTGGTAGGGGAAAAGACAAAGGGCTGGGGTACGGTGGAAAAGGTACTTAATGTAAACACTCAAATTGACAGCGGGGAGAAATACTCCGTGTTGTTGGTGCATAGCTTAACATTGCAGGAGGATGGTAGACCCATTGAAGGCAACGGCGTTGAACCGGACATAAATATTAAAACTCCGGGATGGGAGAAAGCTTTGTATGAAAGATTTAATTATCAGAATCTTGTGAATGCAGTAAAAGAGCTTGTAAGCTAATACATCTTGAACAATTAGATAAAAGGTGATTTACTGAATGCGTGGATCAGACCGCACCTACCCAAACTAGTCTACCAAAACGGCATAAAAACAGGGTTCTAGCAGTTTTCCTGGCTGCACTTTTCCCCGGATTGGGTCACTTTTATTTGGGCTTGGGTAAGAGAGGATTAAAAACGATCGGCATAGCGGTCGGTATTCTTGTTGCGCAGTTTATAGTAGCCTTCTTGTTCTTCTCATTTATATCCTTGCCGGAAGGTATTTCTGATCTTATTTCTGCCGTTTTGTCGGTCCCTTTTTGGACTTTTTTTCTTTTACAGGTTAGGGATGCTTATTTAAAGACTACAGAGGTAAATAACTCCGGTCAGGTAAACAGCGCTCCGGAAAACACTAAGTATACTGGAGCTGAATCTTTAGGCATGTTCTCCAGCCTTAATAAAGTCGAAGAAAAGATGAAGGTAGTGGTAGAACAGGTACTGCAAGAAGATAAGGTTCCCGAAGAAGTGTTACTTGACTTTTTTATGGTACAAGAAAGACCGTCTGGGTGGTACGTTCTTCTTTTAGGTGGTTTTTACGTTCTCCTCGCAAAAGGTTATATCCTTATCTCAACTAATAAGCGCCTGTTGTTGGTTGAACTGGGCGCGCGCCTCGAACCTGTATCCCGCGTCTCTTACCCCCTCTCTCAGCTTACTTTCAGTGAGTTTTTTAGCAGAAGCTTGATAACTTCAAACCTAGTACTTATTTTTCCAGATGGTAAAAAAAGGAAATTCACAAGCATAAAAGCCCGTTACGGTAAAAGGTTACAAGCAATAGGTGAAAATATCTCACATAAGTCGGCAGCAATCCTCGCGACGCCTTTTCAGGCATCATCCATACCACCGGTGCAACCCCAAACGCCAGCTTCTGCCTGCCCTAAATGCAGTAAACCGTTGGCCCCCAATCAGGCTTTTTGTAATCAATGCGGAAATAAGATTAGCGCGCTCTAACCCAACTTTCAGTAAAGTCTAACCTGGAAATAGTTCAAAATCATAGAGGTAGTATTAAAGAGCGAATGAGACACCATGACAGGAATAAGTAGCCCTGTTTTGTAAAAGCTGGCGGCAAACAAGACTCCTAAAAGAAAATGAGCAGGTGAGTTAGTTAAACTAATACCGTGGAAAGACATAAAAACTAAGGAACTTACAACATTAGCAATCAAGAAACCATACTTCGAGTGTAAAACTTTAAATATGTAGCCGCGGAAAAATATCTCTTCGCACAGAGGAGCAATCACCGCTCCTAAAAAAATAAAGGCAATGAAAAGAAGAGGACCTTGGGTATTATTAGGGGATTGGGGACCGCCCGGACCGTAGGGTGCCCACCCCAATTTAACTGTTAAAAAGTCGAGCAAAAGACCTCCAGTCTCAGCAATAACCCATAGCTTTAAAGCCAAAACGAATTGTTTCTTTACGTTTTCAGTAGTCAAACCAAATTTTTCCCAAGACAAATGAAACTTATTAAGAAAGAAGAATTTAACGATTAGTAAATACGTAAGAACCTGAGTAAAACCCAATAGTGTCAATATGGCCAAAGAGTTCGGGTTAAGTACATTCTTAAATGATTCTATATCCAAACCAATGGCGGGGTTGTTAAGTTTAGTTAGGATTAAAAATATCAAAGTTAAAATGTAGAAAATGGCATATAGAACGATCCAGAGTGGGAATGAGAGTATAATACTAAAAATTAGTCGTTTTAGAGGAAAATTTACCATAAGATAATACCGAAGTAGTTATACCCTAGTACTGTTAGATTTCTTAGACTATGAGCGATTATTATTGGCAGCAGTAAATTATTCCCGTTGTAAGCTCCGGCATAAATTAAACCGTGAAAGAAAAGAAGTGGAGTGTTGTAACTTATTCCGTGTGCGACTGAAAACATGACTGCACTGAGGACTGCTCCTTTAAGAAAACCAAACTTATTCTTTAAATAAGAAAAAATGAAACCTCTAAAAAAGAGCTCTTCTGTGAATGCTCCTATTAGCACCGCGCTAAAAACAAAAGCAAAAAGCAGTTCCGTACTGCTGGAAACCGCGGTCAGCTGACCAGCTGGTCCGTGCTCTGAAGATAGACCTAGTTTGACAAGCGAAAAATCCCAAATCAAACCGGTAATATCCAAAATAAAGCAGATCTTTATACCAAGCCACACCTGTCTTCCCAGGTTCTTAAAGTCAAAGCCAATTGATTTCCAGGTTATATTTAACCTTCTAATGTGGAGAAGGTAGACGATTGCAAGGTACGCAAGGAGCGATACAAGACCACTCATAACAATAATTATTGGAGAATTGCTGAATTGACTGTTATTCATTACAAACCAGCTTTCTATAACGATTAAGAGGTATCCGCTACAAAAAATCAAGATGCTTGTAATACACCGCGCTTTATGCTGTTATTACTGTTAGATAATTTTGAGTATCGAGCCGATGAAAAAACTTTGTTGTGTCTTATTACTATTAATTTTTGGTTTTAACTTAACAACTAAGCCTGCAGGTGCTGAGACTAATGATAAGATTCCCGAATTCTTAATGTATCCCCAAGCAAAGCAGATTAATATTGATGAGAGTGTTCTTGAAGGAAAAGATATTGCTTTCCCACTGGAAAAACTTACAGGTTTATTAACCACTGATTCAATCCCAACAGTAGTTTCATGGTATAAAAGCAAACTAGAAAATAATGGTTACACGCTAGTTTCGCAAGACAATAAATTTTACGACTGGACAAATCAAAAAGAACTTGAACTTCCCGAAGCACTACATGAAATGCAAAAAGGTGTTTCTTTAGTATACGCCAAAGCTGGTCATAATATTACTGTAGATATTTACTACTATACGATTGCCACCGCTTGGGTTATCGATGAAGATGAGGAAGGACTTTGTGAAGAATGGAGAGACAAACTTAGTTCTTGGTTTAAAGTGCAATTTGAGGTTTACAGGGTGGGAGACAAATGTATTATTGGTATTTTCAGCAAAGTATTTATATCAGTCATCTCAGAACCGATAGAAGGTTGCCCTTTAGATAAATCTGGTTTGACTTCAGATAGTTTTGGAAATGAATGTGGAAAAAACGAAACCTGCAGCTATCCTCCTGATGTTGAAACAAAAAGACAAGAGATTTTGACAAGATTAAATTCTAAATACAAATTTAAAGTCATTGACAGCCAGATGTGTGGTAAACAAACTTGTGGAAATAACTCCTTATGGTCAGCAGAACAACTCGCTGAAATAGAAAAAGTAATTGATAGTCTACCGGCATGTTTTTTAGATAAATTAATGCTTGAAGCAATTCAGGGAAGACCTGACGGCGGTGTATATGCACAAGTCTATGAAAAAACATGCTGTGATCCAAGCAGCAAACTCTATGCCGGATATCTTTTTCTCGACAAGAAAATAACTTTTTGTGGACAGAGCTACGCGGCGGGCGGGTATTCCGCAGCTGCTGTGCTTTATCACGAACTTACCCATGCGTATCAATGGGGAGGAGCACAAACAATTAAACTTAACCCAAATGCTCCTTACGCCAATCCAACAGTAATATCATGGCTTACGGAAACCGGTTGGAACCCAGACGGAACCTGTTTACCTGTTATTGGCTGTGCGGGTGTTCATCTTTCCCTACCGCCGGATTTACCAACAGACTACGCCAGAAGAACCAGAAATCCGCTTGAGGACATGGCAGAATCAGTTAGACTTTATACAACAAGCTCGAGAGAGCTGATGTCGATTTCTCCACGAAGGTTTAATTTTGTTAAAAACAACATTCTTTGCGGAAAGGAGTTTTAATGAACGAAGTAGTTGAGCAAAATATAGATAAAAATTTACTCTCTACGATAACGGTACCTTTGTATACAAAACAACTGACAGCGCCTTCAAAACCTAAAAAAGCAATCGTTATCGGCATGGGGGTTATTGGGACAGTCTGCATTTTAATCGTTGTATATTTTTTCTACCTCGCCCCTAAGTTCAAACAGGCCTCACCATCTTCGTGGAATGGAATTAAACCGGGAGTTACTACGCGGGAAAGTGTCATAAAGAAGATGGGAAACCCACTTTCTGAAAAAGAATCCACTCAGGGAGCTTTTCTGCAGTATACGTCGGAAGATAAGGTCTTCCCAAACACAGTCTTAATCGGTCAGAATAATAAAGTCAGTTCTATTTTTGTTCAGCTTAGCGAGAAAGATAATGCTAAACTTTCAGACTGGTTAAAAAAGTACGGAAAACCGGAAAAAGAAATGTTCAATTATTACCTTGACGGAAGCAAAACCTATCTTTATCCAAATAAGGGAACAACTTTTGTCGGAGTGACAACGGGAGATCAGGTTTTATCAGTACAATACTACAGTCCAGGGTCTCTTGAAGATTATCTTAACCAATGGGGTGGGAACTTTTCCGAAACAAATCCTTTTGAGATGTAAGGGTATTAAACTTTAAAATTCATTTCCAGAGAGTCACAAAGTTGAGACAGCATTTCCAGTGTATTTCTAATTTCGACAGAATTATATTTAAGTTCTTTGTCCAATAGATACTGCATTCCAATTTGGTCAGTAGTTTCAACAGGCTCACCATCCGAAATCGTAAGAATTGAGTCGTACCCCCGACGGTTAAAGGACTTAAAAATACCTTGGGCTTCGGGAGACTTTTCCAAATAGTCAAAAAACTTCCCGGAGTCTTTGCTGGGAATCCGATATCCCTTCTTAAAAAAGATGGCGATTACAAGCCAAATATCACCCCAAAACAACTCAATTCTTCTTTCTTTAAATGTTCCACCGTAGGTAGGATGGTCTTTTTCTGTTTGTTGTTTAAGACTCAAAGATTCGGCAATCTTTTCTACGTTCTGTGCCTGAAGTTTTAGTGATTTTGCAGCTTCTTCATTGTCCTTTCCCATTTTTTTCCTTAAAGGCCTAATTAAAAGCCAATCAATTAAAGAATAGAGGACAACTACAATTACAACGTGTTTAAAAGTAATTCCCATACGGCTTAATTTTACCGAAGATTTCCTTTTTCTCCAACTATATTAGTTTTTATCAAAAAGTTTTTCCAAATAGTTTATAATTACTAAGAACTTATGCTAAACAAAAAAACACGCTATCTTCAGGTTGCTTTGAACAGTAACTTAAACGAAGCCTTAGGAATAATTCAACAACTACCAAGAAGTGAAAGGATTTTAATTGAGGCTGGAACTCCACTTATAAAAGGCTATGGAGCTACAGCAATTAGCTATTTAAAACAAGTTTGGCAGGGCTATGTTGTAGCTGACTTAAAAACTATGGACCGAGGAGAAACTGAAGTCCAGATTGCTGCTGGAGCCGGAGCTTCCGGTGCAATTGCATTGGGTATAGCTCCAATTGAAACAATTAACTCCTTTATAAGTTCATGCACGGAGTTTGGGCTGGATAGTATGCTCGACATGATGAATGTTGACCAACCAATAAAAATATTGCGCCGGCTTAAGAAACTACCAAACGTAGTAATTTTGCATCGAGGAGTCGACGAGGAAAATTTTAATAAAGATAAACCAGTTCCATATGTCCAGATTAATAAAATTCGGTCAAGCTATAACGTTCTCGTTTCAGTTGCCGGCGGGGACACAATCAGGGAAGTTCAAAGGGCGGTCTTTAATGATGCAGATATTGTTGTTGTTTGGAAAGAATTTTATCAACAATCTTCACAAACAAAGTCACTGGTCGAACAATTCTTAAAAGCAATTAAGTAATCAAGTAAGAGTTATTTAACACCGAGTCTTTTAAATCCTTCAATTACTTCTATCGGAAGAGCGAAAATAACGGTGTTTGACGGATTGGCCGTGGTTGCTTCAATGGTCTGCAAAGTTCTTAAGGAAATTGCTCCTGAATCAGCCATCTGCTTCATAGCCTCCTGCAAGTTCTTAGACGCGGCTAGTTCTCCCTGTGAGCGGATAATTGTTGCTCTTCTTTCTCTTTCCGCTTCTGCTTGTTTTGCCATTGCCCGTTTCATGTCTGCCGGCAACTCAATGTCCTGAATCTTTATGGAAGTGACATCAATCCCCCAATCAACTGTCTCTTTATCAACAATTGATTTTATCTCATCGGCGATTTTTTGTCTTTCCGTAAGAAGGGTATCTAACTCCACTCCTCCGATTACATCCCTAAGGGCGGTTTGCGCGTATTGAGTAGTTGCATAAGCGTAGTTCTGTATCTTTAATACGGCATCCTCAGGCTTAGTTACCTGAAAATATACAACAGCATTTATTCCCACCGGGACATTATCTTTCGTGATTACTTCTTGTTGGGGAATATCGGAAGTAGAAATTCTAATGTCAACCTTTATAACTCTTTGAAAAATTGGAACAATCATCTTCAATCCGGGATTTAGGGTATAGGAATAAGAGCCTAAGGTAAGGACAATTCCTCTTTCATACTGGTTAATGACCTTTAAACTAGAAAGGACTAAAACAAGAATAGTCGAAATAAAAATATATACTAGAATCATATCTCCTTATAGGATAGAATTTAGCAATTATTTTGTCAAGCCGTCGATTTGAATCATCTGAAATCGTTAATAAATAAAACCTTTCTCACTGGTTGTTTGAGAACCCGCAACGGTTGAAGAAATCTTTATTCGGTGATCACTGTTTGTCTTTGGTATATCTAATTTATACATAAACCTGTACTGCCCCCGCAACTGATTATTAATTTTCTGGTACATTGTAGCTAAATCCTGTGGCGTGGGAGCTTCAAAGTATTGAGCTCCTGTACCCTCCGCAATTCTCCGCAAAATCTCCGGCGTAAATTGGTAGCTTTTTAACCCTACAACAAATACAGGCACATTAACCAGATTTACTTTCTCGATAGCTTTATCTAAGGTGAAGTTCTTTGAAGCCGTATCTCGCCCATCTGTGAGAAGAATAACAGCTTTTCTACCACACCCAAGATTGTTCTCGGCTGAAAAGTAAACAACATCGTATAGGGCGGTATCGCTTCGTGGCACAATGTTGTTAATTAAACTCTTGACCGTCTCCTTGTCTTTTGTAAGCTTTTGCAGAAGCTCTATCTGTGTATCAAATTGAATTAAGGCAACCTCATCTGTCGGTTTTAACTTGTCTATGTAGCTTATTGCAGATTCCTTTGCTTTAACAATGGGATCCCCCTTCATACTTCCCGAATGGTCCAAAACCAATGTTGTGCTAAGAGGTATGTTTTCCTCCTTAATAAAAGAAAAGCTATACTCTTTAACTTCTTTTCCATCCACGGTTACCGTAAAATCTTTTGCCCGTACATCAGAGAAAACTTCCCCTTCTTCATCTGTAATAGTGGCGTAGATATTAACATTTGGAAACTCGCAGATATCTATTTGGTTGACTTGTAAAAGCATTCCCGCTAAATTTCTGGTAGATATCGCAGACCCCACTAAACCCACCTTACTTCCAAACAAAGGGATACCTCCTGTTGCCACCCCTCCACCTGGAACTGAGGGTATTTCCGCTGTCTGGGATGGTTGTTCCAGAGAATTGTTTGTACTAATAAGGGGAAGCTCTATCGCGGGTGTTGCTTGTTGAGAATTTTTGGGAAAAGCATTTTTCATTGCAAAAAATATTCCGCCACTAAGAAGAAGAAAAACCAAAAAACCAATCCCCCCGAACAAAAGGTATCTTTTAGAGTGTGATTTCTTATCTGTAACTTGAGTCGTAGACAAAACGTTCTCGTCTTGCGGAGTAACTGTCTGACCGTTTTCCATTTTGATTACTTAATCTCCACCCCTATAAAAGGCTGTACTTTTGGAAGATTTATAGTAATTGTTTTTGTCTCTGTCGGTGGCGCTGTGAATTGTACAAAAAAAGATATTTCCTGATTAACCATCATGGTATCTAAAACAGGCTCACTAGCTAATAGTTTGTCATTGGCATCTTTGATTACTTCATATTTCATTTGATCCACTTCATCCACAATGTAAGCTTTATCTAAAGCATATGGGGTATCTTGCTTTCCGATACCGATACAACCGGCTGAGTAATCACCTGCACATATAGCACAAATTTTGGTAATAGCGGTACGTGCTGTTGGATCTTCTGAACCACAATTTCCATATAGCTTTCCTTGCAGGTCTGCAGCATTAGAAGAAGCCTTAAGTTTGAATTTGACTGTTACAATACGACCATTTCTTCGTGCATCTGTTAATATTGCGGTAACCCCTTTGAACTGTGTTCCTGCCGTTTGAAGCGGAACCTGCGGTTGTATAGGTTGTACTGGTTGCGCAGAAGCTGGTGCAAGTGTGTTTGAGATATTTGATACCGGCACAACTTGATTTGTATTATTATTCCCTTTTAATACTACAAAATAAAGAACCCCGGCTACTATCACAGCTAATAAAACAGCTACAAACACAACTAAAACGACAACTAAAACACTTCCTGATGTCTTCTTTTTTGAGATACTTTGGGCAAGTTGATCTTTCATACATTATTTATAACTACAACATCATTCAATGTCAAGAGTCCGATTTGAATCATCTAAAATCCTCCTGAAATTTCCTGCTCTAAAGGAGGATTTTTATGAACAAAATAGAGCAGAGATCTTTGGTTTTTGATCTCTCAAAGGAATACAGAAAAGCATCTAAGAAGAGGAGAAGCGCGATCTTAAATAACCTTTCAAATCTAACCACCTACTCCAGAAAGCACCTTATGGAGTTATTGGCCGATATACTGAGGCCGAAGACAAGAATAAGAAGAAACAGAGCTTCTAAGTATGGGAACATACTTAAACCTCTTACCGACATTTGGCATATAGCCAATTTCTCCTGTGGGCAAAGGCTTGCTCCCATGATGAAAACATATCTTCAAAGCCTGGAAAACTTTGGGGAGATAAACCTTCAGGTGTATCAAAAGACCCTTCTTTTGCAGATATCTCCCGCTTCCATAGACAGGCTCCTAAAACACGAACGCAAGAAAATAAACCTGAAGTCACGTTCAAGGACAAAGCCCGGTACCCTTCTAAAACAACAAATACCCATTAAAATGTGGACGGATTGGGATAACGCCCAACCCGGCTTTTTGGAGATCGATTCTGTCCACCATTGTGGAGGCTCTAACTACGGATACTACCTCTATACACTAGATACCACGGACGTGGCAACCGGGTGGAATGAATGTAGAGCGCATCTTGGTAAATCGGAGGAACACACCGTTTCCGCACTTAATAAAATAAGGGAACGGTTACCCTTTAAGCTTTTAGGAATAGATTTTGATACAGGAGGAGAGTTTGTTAACTGGCATCTAGTAAGATACTGTAGGAGAAATCAGATCTCGTACACTAGATCTAGGGAGGGTGTTAAAAACGATCAGGCGTATATAGAACAGCAGAACTTCTCCGTGGTTAGAAGATTTGTGGGCTACGGCAGATTTGACACCGAAGAGCAACTTGAAATCATAAATGATCTTTACGAGAAGCTTTCCGATTACCAAAACTTCTTCCAAGCTGTTATGCGCCTAAAATCGAAAGTAAGGGATGGGGCTCGCGTAAGCCGTAAGTACTCAACACCGAAAACTGCATACCAAAGGGTAATAGAGCATCCAAATATAGACTCTGTAATCAGGAAAAAACTAACTGAAAGGTTCAAGGCTCTTAACCCTAAAAAACTACTGGAGGAAATTGTAATGTTATCAGAAAGTCTCTACGGACATCAGACAATATTTGGGTAGTATTTCGTATGATTTAACGAATATCATTTCGAGAGGATTCTCTCGTGATTTAATACGGAGTCTTGTTGTGCGGTGTCCAATCAGAGAGATGGTGTTGGAATACCAACCTTCTTTTAAATATTAGGTGATCAAATTTGAACGCTTGCCCTTGGTGACCCCACGGGGAATCGAACCCCGGTTAACGGAATGAGAATCCGTTGTCCTAACCGTTAGACGATGGGGCCACAGCTTGCTTTATGTAACAAGCTTGCTTATTTTAACATACGCCGAACGTGTAGCAAACCAAGCGAGCAAGTGCTAAAATATCACACATGCCAACAAAACGGGATTATTACGACATTCTAGGGGTGTCAAAAACAGCCTCTGACGACGAGCTTAAAAAAGCATACCGTAAAATGGCCATGGAACACCATCCTGACATGGTAAAAGATGGCGATAAAAAAGCCCATGAAGAGCACTTTAAAGAAATAAATGAGGCTTACCAGGTACTTTCTGAACCACAAAAACGCAAGATGTACGATGCTTATGGGCATGCAGCGGGTGGGGCGCAAGGCTTCTCCGGAGCAAACGCCAGCGGATTCGGCGGTCAAGGTTTTGGCGGACAGCAGGGACCTTTTACCTACACTTATTCTTCTAACATGGGCGGACAAAACCCCTTTGGAGATGTGGATCCTTTTGAAGTCTTTCAGGATTTTTTTGGCTTCAGAGGTTTTGGAGGTCAGCGCCAACCAAAACGGGGTAAGAACCTGTCGTATCAGCTGGAAATTCAGTTTGTAGACGCGGTAAAAGGCGCCCAAAAGACATTAAAGGTAGAAACGGGTGAGATTACTATAAAAATTCCTCAGGGTGCTAGAGACGGCACAGAATTGAGATTTGCGGGACGGGGACTACCTGGTCCTGCCAATACACCTGCGGGAGATCTTTTCATAACTTTGCGCGTATCTACTCCAAGAGAATTTCAAGATCGGGCGGGAGACGATTTGGGTGTTTTAAAGGAAATCGACTTTGTTACCGCCACTTTGGGAGGACTCGTGGAAATTCCCACAGTAGATGAGAAGTCGTCCACAGGAGTAGCCCAAACACAGCTTAAAATACCAAGCGGAACGCAACATGGAACGCAATTTAGAGTGCGCGGTAAAGGGATACCCAAGTTAAATGGTCGTGGCAGTGGGGACGTTATTGTACAAGTCGCCATAAGAATTCCTCAAAACATTTCCAGGCAACAAAAACAGGCGCTAGAAAACTACCCACGATGACGGTATTTATTGACTATTGAAGCCAATTCTGCTAACTTACCACCTATGGCAGTTACAGAATTTAAATCGGCGCTTAACCAAGTAGCAACGGAACGTGGTATTTCCGCGGAGAGTGTGATGGACTCTATTAGGCAAGCTCTAATATCGGCTTACAAAAAAGACTATCAAGAACAAAATGGAAAAGATCTCCCTGAGGAAGTTGTAGTAACAGCAGAGCTAGATCCAGATAACGGTGAGACTAAAGTTTTTGAAGACGGGAAAGATGTCACTCCTGCCAATTTCGGTAGAATAGCCGCTCAAACCGCTAAACAAGTGATCTTACAAAAAATTAGAGAGTCGGAAAAGGATGTAATTTTAAAAGAATATAGGGAAAAAATCGGCACTATTGTAACCGGAATGATTTTTAGAGCAGAAGGAAGCGTTTTGGTGTTTGATTTGGGAAAAGCCCACGGAATTATGCCACCCGCGGAAAGTATAAACAGCGAAGATTATCGCATGAATCAGAAGATGAAGGTTCTGGTTAAAGATATTCGTGAGGGACCTAAAGGAACAGAAATTATTGTAAGCAGAAGCGACCCTAGATTTATTATCAAACTTTTTGAAAGCGAGGTTCCAGAAATTGCTTCCGGAACCGTGGTTATTGAGGCTATTGCCCGCGAGGCCGGCTCTAGAACCAAAATAGCTGTGTCGTCCAAAGATGATAAGATTGACCCCATTGGAAGCTGTGTAGGTCAAAAGGGTGTGCGAGTCCAGGCGGTTATTGCAGAGTTAAACGGCGAAAAGGTTGACATTGTACCATTTTCCGTAAGCGTGGAAAAACTCATTGCGTCAGCTTTAGCGCCCGCCAAAGTTACCGAGGTTCAAATTGTCAACCAAGAAAATCAAGAGGCTGTGGTTTCCGTGCCGGAGGACCAGCTAAGTTTGGCAATCGGAAAAGAAGGTCAAAATGTGCGACTTGCTTTCAAGCTTACAAAATGGAAAATTGACATTAAGGGCGCACCCAGCGTTTTTGGTTTGACCCAGGAGGAAAAAGCCGGGAAAGGCATTAAGGAAGGTAGAAAAGGCCCCGTAGGAATTTGGGATATTGATATTAAAGAACGTAAGGATGCAAAAAAGAAGGGGGAGGAAGATATAAAAGCAGCTGAGGTTGAAGTTGCTGGTGGAGATAGTGTCGACAACGCAACCCAAACATCGGACCCCTCTATCACCCCGAATCCAAGCGTCGATACAACAACATCGGCCACAAGCAATCCTAACGACAGCATTACTTAAGCATAAACACCCCATAGGTAGTATAATAACCTTGTTAAACATACAATGAAAAGGTTTACATGGAAACAAAAAATGTGTCGACAAGTAAATACATCACCCGACCACCTATTGTGTCCGTTATGGGACACGTTGACCATGGAAAAACCAGCCTTTTAGACGCTATTAGAAAAACCAATGTAGCAGGTAAAGAATACGCGGGAATTACACAACATATAGGTGCCTATCAAGTCACTTACCACGGAACCCTAATTACTTTTATTGACACTCCGGGGCACGCGGCTTTTTCTAACATGCGCGCTCGGGGCGGGAAGGTGGCGGATATTGTGGTTTTGGTGGTTGCCGGAACAGAAGGCGTGATGCCCCAAACCAAGGAGGCTATTGCCCACGCTAAGGCGGGCGGAGCCAAAATAATTGTTGCTATAAATAAGTGCGATTTAGAGGGCTTTGACGCACAAAAAACCAAACAACAACTGGCGCAGGAAAATGTTTTAACAGAGGACTGGGGTGGCGACGTCATCTGCATCAATGTGTCGGCAAAAAGTGGCACAAACTTGGAAGGTTTGCTGGAGTCAATAATTACTTTATCTCAAATGATGGAGCTAAAAGCCGACCCTAACGGAGAAATTGAGGCTTTAATTATAGAATCTAGGCTAGACTCAAAAAGAGGCGCAGTGGTTACAGCGGTCATTAAAGACGGAACTTTAAAAGTTGGCATGGAGATAAGCGCAGGTAGAAAACAAGCTAAAGTGCGTTCAATTAGCGACTTTCTAGGTCAGCCACTAAAAGAGGCGGGACCCGGAACACCAGTGGAAATTTTAGGCTTTAAAGATACCCCTAGCGTTGGTGATATTATTGTGCAAAAAGGTAGCGTTTTGGAAAGTCTTACAGAAGAAGAAAACCGCGTGGAAATTGTGGGCAAGAACACTAAGAAAAAAGTGTCTGTGGTAATAAGATCCGATACTTTAGGTACTTTGGAAGCCATAAAGGCAAGTTTGGCAAAAATGGCCGTGGAGTCCCCTGTGGCTAACTTTTCTCTGGAATTTCTCTTTACGGGAACAGGTGATATTACTCATGGAGATGTACTTTTAGCAGATAGTGCTGGTGGCGTGGTTATAGGTTTTGGTATAAAGGCTACAGCCTCGGTTCTGGATTTGGCAGAAAGTCACAGCATAAAAGTGAATATGTTTAAAACTATCTACGAACTTATTGAATTTGTGGAAAAACTTTTGTCTGGGGCAGCTATTACAGAAGAGGCTAAGGTAAAAGGTAGAGCGGAGATTTTAAAACTGTTTAAGTTAGAGTCAGGCGATATAATAATTGGGTGTAAAATTATCGCCGGAATATTAAAAGAGGGCTCCAAAGTGTCAATCTACGATAAAAACCCCAACGACCTAAAAAAAGAGGATTTGCCGGTGTATTCAGGGTCGGTAAAAAAGATAAAAGAGGGTAAAAACGATGTAACATCAGCAGGAAAAGGCAAGGAGTGTGGGCTTTTACTAAAACCACAATTTGCCAACGCGCAGGTGGGATACTATATTGAGATGAAATGAGTTCGCAAAGCAATAAAAAAATTCTCATTCTTACGGGAAAAGCAGGTCAGGGGCATATTTCAATAGCGAGATCTTTGGAGTACTGGACAGCGCAGTGGGGGTTGGAACCCAAAGTTTTGGATATTTTACCCGGTTATATAAATACTACCTATAAGCTTAATCTAAAAGCTCGTACAAACCAACCAATTTATAAATTAACTAACAACAGATATTTATCTAAATTAATGCTGGTGGGATTTAACGGCTCGCTGGAAGAACGAGTAGAGGCTCTTTGCCCCGAGTATAAGAATTACGATATAGCTATCTCCACACACCCACTACTACATCCCAACTTTGCCAAGACCAATATTATAATTTTACCGGACCCGAGTATTCACGGCATGTATTTAGCGGCACCTCGACCTAAACACTATATATCCTATTGGAAGCAAGACAGAAGATTTGACTTTTTGGGACCACTGGCAAGAAAAGGCTTTTACGACGAGCTAAAATATGAAACCAAGCAAAATCTAAAAAAGGAAAGCGGCTTTGATCCTGCCAAAACAACCGTATTAATTTTAGCGGGCGGCGAGTGGATAAACAAGTCGCAGGATTATATTGATATGTTAGGCTACGCCTTTGATCCGGAAAAATACGAGTTTGTGTTTATTTGCGGAAAAAACGAGCGCTTCCGCCAAGAAATGAAAAGGCAGTATCGAGATGTCAACTTTAAATTTTTAGGCTGGATGGACGATGTGCAAATGAATAAGGTTCTGCGAGCAGGAGATTGCGGGCTTTGCTTTTCCACGGGGTCGGCTGTTATTACAGAAAGCGGAATTTGTAAACTTCCCTTGTATGTTTTCGACACCTTGGGGGGTCAAGAAAACGGCTACATACAGATTATAGAAAAAAACGGCGTAGGCAGATATATAAAAGATAGTTACTGGGAAAAAATGGATCGACTTAAGGAGCTGATTCCCCAAACCCAAAAACTCTTTGAAAAAAATCTAAATAAATGGGGCGACTATTTAATAAGTCGACCAAAAGAGTGGGAAACATTTTTTAATAAAAAGGTACTTTGGGGTGTATAATCCCACAATGTCCTCGTCAAAAGAAACCGTAAGCTTATTGGATTCGGGCGGAAAAAATCTAGAACTTTTGTTCGTAACGGATGTTATGGGATTAAAGTCCCTGCATTACGGTTATTGGGATCAGATTCACGAGATTACGTTGGGAAATGTAAAGAAGGCTCAAGAAAGATACACAGAGACGCTGGTCGACATGATTCCCTCAAGTGTAAAAGATGTCTTGGATGTTGGTTGTGGCATTGGCGACAACGCAGAGGCGATAGCAAAAAACGGCTGTAAAGTTACTGCCATATCACCAGATGCCAATCATAAAAAATACTTTGACGAGTTTCAGGATCCCAACATTACTTATGTTCGGACTACTTTAGAAAATTTTCAACCTGAAAACTTTCAAACAGATCAAAAATTTGACCTAATGCTGTTTAGTGAATCCCAAACATACTTTGATCCGGAAATTAGCTTTAAAAAAAGTCAGACCTTACTAAATTCAAACGGATACATTCTACTTTCCGATATGTTTACAAAAAGGAAAGACAGTCACAGTCGAATAGATTTTACAGAAGAGGATTATCTTGCTCACGCTCAAAAATACGGCTTTAAAGTTATCGAGTCCGTGGATATTACAAAACACATATTACCAACCATAGCGCTGGTAGACTCTCTTTACAGCGCCTACTTGAACCCCGTGATAAAAGTAGCTAACGATTATTTACGAAACACCGCTCCCATTAAATACTTTATTGTAAAACTTTTCTTTAAACCTCAAATTAATAACCTAAAAAAGATTAAGGAGCATTTTGACAGAAGATTTGATCCCGGATTTTTTGAAAATGAAGTTACTTACAAACGCCTACTGCTACAAAAAGCCTCTTGACAATAAATCCAGTGTCACTATTATAAAGTGGTTATAAAAATGAGCCCGCAAAGATCATCTGAAAACACTAAGTCCGACGAAGAAAAGCCTCCTAGTAAATTGGCGATATTAATAAGCCCGCATTTAAAAAGTCTAGCTAAAAAATCTAAAGCCGTTCGCACAGAGTTTTACCCCTCACCGCAGGAAGATTGCGTATCTAATAAATCTTTTGTTGACCCGTTAATGGAGGATCAGTTTGTAAAAACACGGGGACTCGTACATAAATATCCAAACCGAGTTTTGATTGAACTTACCTTATCTTGCGCGTCTTATTGCCGTTTTTGCACCAGAAGACGAATGGTAAGCGACATTAAAAAACTCATGCTTACAGAAAAAGATATTAACAACATGTACAGGTACCTAAAAAGTCGAGCTGACGTGAACGAAGTAGTTATTTCAGGTGGTGATCCTTTTACAGTGCCTGCAATTTTAAAATACGCGTTGCAGAAATTTGATAAATTAAAATCAATTACTGTTATTAGAATTCACACTAGGGTTCCTGTTTCCAACCCACATTCAATAAAACCTGACTTTTATACGGTGCTTAAAAAAGTCAAAAAACCACTTTACATCTCTATTCATTTTGAACATCCGGATGAAATTACCAAACCTACCATAAAAGTGATAAACGAACTTAGAGCCTGTGGAGCTACGCTTCTTTCCCAATCAGTCTTTTTAAAGGGGGTAAATGACAGCTATGAGACCTTTTACAAACTTTTTAGGCGACTTCCGGAGCTAGGGATCTTGCCCTACTACATCTATCGCTGCGACCCCGTGGCTGGCGCAGAGCATTTTATTGTACCGTTTAAAAAAGAGTTGGAAATTATGACTAAACTGCGTGCTAATCTTTCTGGCATCGCCTGCCCAACTTATGTAATAGACACACCAAACGGTTCGGGCAAAATTCCCGTCCCACTAAACTTTTGGGGGTTTAACAAAGCTCGCTTTAATGACTTTTTAGGAAAGCGTATTGATGTGCGCAAAGAATAGCAATTCTACGCTATAATGATTTAGGACATGGAAAAACCCTATTTTAGAAAACTAGAGGACGTAGGTGATTTTGAAGTCTGGGAAGTGGACGGGATGTATGTGCGCAACAATTTAAATCGCGAGTTTACCAACTTTGGTCAACATTTTAGATTTCCCTTTATTCCAAAACAGCAATTTTGGATTGATAAAGAAAACTCTTCAAATGAAACGACCTACTACGTTGACCACATGTTTATTGAATGGAATCTTATGAACCAGGGCGCTGATTATTGTACAGCCATAGACAAGGCGGATCTACAGGAACAGAGGGAAAGAAAAAAGTCAGCGTTAATGGAAAAGATCAGAAAAGAAATAAGCAATACTGGCAGAAAGATTCCCAAAGAAGTTTATGTGCATAGATTAACCAAGGGCGAGTCGCCTCAAATTTGGATTGTAAATGGTGAACTAATACGCGATATGTTTTTTATTAACTTTACGGAAGGGGGCCATCATTTTGTGTACGACTTTGTACCTTACAACGAAATCTGGTTAGATAATGACATATTGCCAAAAGAGCGGGAATTTGTATTGCTTCACGAACTCCACGAGCGCTATTTAATGTTTAAGGGCTGGACTTATAACCACGCCCACAATTCGTCGAGCTATGTAGAGTACCGATGCAGGCGCGCGCCAACATTACTTATGGAAAACCTGGAAAAAGAGGTGAAGAATAATGCTTTAATTAGGTAAAATCTGGGGTTGACCGTAATCCTTGATGTAAGTTGGAGTAAATTCTTTATCAATTAACTTTCCGTCCTCAAAAATATATTTTCCAATTACACCTTTTTTAGTTTCCTCGCTCCACATCTGATCAAAAACTAAGTTTCCGTGGGCATACTTAATATAAGTATTTTTGTACTGCTCATCGCTTTGAATCCAATGAGGGTGGTTGCCAATTATTAAATCCGCTCCAGCATCGGCCACTAAATGCGCCAGCTCAATCTGTCGACTGTCTGGAGTATCACGATATTCAACGCCCCAATGCATAGAAACTACCACAATATCCGCATTTTTACGCGCCTCCCCCACAAGTCGCTCGATAGTTTCCGCGTTGGCCTTTAGAACCGGCGGAATACTCCCGTAAATATCATTAAAAGCTAAAAAAGCAACCTTTGTGCCTTTTACAGTTTTATATAAAATTTCTCCCTCTAGACCCGTAATGTCGATGCTATTATCCCGCAAGACTTTAACGGTATTTTCTATTCCTGCCATCCCGAAGTCGGAAATGTGATTATTAGCCAGCGTTGCCACATCTACGCCCGATGCTACAAGCCCTTTAGCCGCATCTTCCCGTCCACAAAAAACCATCCCCTCGACTGTAGTGGAACAGTCTTTTACAAATGGTGCTTCTATATTGGCAATGGTAATATCGCCGGATGACAAAACATCCTTAACTTTTTCAAACGGCCACAGCGGGTTATTATATTTAACCATCTGATAATTTACGCTACGCCCCATTACCACATCTCCCGTGGCTACAATCGTCACTCTTTCTTTCTCTTTTTTCTTTTCGACGTTGGGAACGGGAGACAAGGTCGGCATATCTTCCTGAGGAATTGGCATTACGCTTAAACGAATTTTTGTAAACACACCCACAAACATCAGTACTGCAATAGCAACCACCAGAACTTTTATCATCTTTTGTATCTTTTAGCGCCAACCATCATTGCCACAAAAATAAGCAACCAACCAAAGACAAAAAACACTACAGGCACAACCTCGCCTAAAAAGACGTTGATTAACCTAGTTGTTCTAACGTAATTATTTGGTTCTCCTACCACAGATGCTAAGGTCTGCCGTACCAAAGGACCCACTAAATGCTTGTCGTACTCAAATCCCACGGCAAGAGTTAGGAAACCAAGCAATGTTAGTAAAATATATCTACTGGGTTTCCACAAGCTTAGTGTTACGCAGATTACAAAGCCTGTTACATAGGCTACAACAACGCTGTTATGATTAAATGTTAGGTATGCAGTGTGAATTAACTTACTCGCCAGCTCATTCGACATTATCTTATAGTACCATTCAAATCAAAAAGTAGGATCCGGAGTTTATATCTGAGATCAAAATAACTACGTAGCCAACAAGCCCAATAGCAGACAACATTACCGCTATCTTGTAAAAAAGCTTGTCCGCCATAAGCTGCTATAAATGCGCTAAATCTTGAATCATGGCACGGACATACCCAATTTTTATATGTTGCAACCTTTTTTCCACCTTCTTCAATGACTGCACCTTCTCCCTCTTTTAAACTTTCGGGACCACTGTCGACAGGGAACTTTTTTAGTCTGCCATCTATAAAATTTTTTGGAAACTTAAAGAATTGTGTCAGGCTTTTAATAATGTCCGTATACTAAGTAATGGCGAGATTATTTGCAACCCATAAACGTACAGCTAACCGCCCCGTTGTCACAGGAACAACTGTTACAACCATCCTCGGCCGGAAAACTTTGGCCGGATTTGTAAGTCGTACCATTGTAAGCACAAGAATTTGGGAAGGGGTTAATATTGATCTGATTCCAACCGTTATTTGCACTCTTGATAATAAAACCAACAGTGACACCAAGCACAAAAATGCCCATAAAAGCTGTTATTAATAGTATTTTGTTTCTTTTCACGGTGTTATTTTAGCATCTATCTACATTTTTGTCTTTTTTAAGCGGGCTCTAATAAATTCAACCGCTACAGGAAGAACAGAAATTGCGACTATGGCAATAACAGCTAATGAAAAGTTCTCTTTTATGCTGGGAATATTGCCAAAGAAATATCCTACAAGTGTAAACCCAAATACCCAAGCAAATCCTCCGGCGGCATTGTAGCAAACAAACTTTCTGTAGTTCATCTTACCTACTCCCGCAACAAACGGGGCAAATGTTCTGATTATAGGAATAAAACGTGCTAAAAAGATGGTCTTACCACCGTGTTTATCGTAAAACCTTTGTGTTTTGTTAATGTGTTCCTGATTAAGAGGTATTTTTGGGTTGTCAATTAACCTTTGACCAAAGAAATACCCGATCCAGTAATTTGCTGTATCCCCTAAAAATGCTGCTACCCAAAGTATTATTAATAAAACAACAATATTAAAAGATCCAATTGCCGCAAAAGCCCCTGCTGCAAACAAAAGAGAATCCCCTGGCAAAAAAGGAATAAAAACAAACCCGGTTTCTGCAAAGATAATTAAAAACAATATTCCGTAAGATAGCGTGCCGTAATTACTAATAATGTCCCCCAAGTAAACGTCGATGTGGAGGATAAAATTAATAATCGTTGTAAATATCTCCATAAATTATGAATATATCAGATTATTACTCCGAAACATATAGCGGAGCATAAACTTTTCCGAATTAATTTTGTTACAATCAGCTTGCTAAAATTTTGACAGGTGATTATTTGTATGAGAACACAAGAAGCAGTAGAAACCCTGTCGCAAGACAGATTAATACCTTTAATAAATCGAGAACCTAATCCCTCTAGAGTTTCTGTTCGGTTACGAGCTTTAGAAAGAGACTACCCAACTGTAGAAAGTAAAATACGCGAAGCGCTTGAAATTGAAACAGATGAGAAACTAACAATGGTTGACGGTGCTGCGGCCAATATAGGTGGAGTTAGTCTATATACTATCGGCAACATCAGCTCTTATAAAGATGGTACTACTGAAATTGCATTAATTGCACAAAGAAGAGTTATAAGATATTTAGAGCTAATTGACCTTGATCCTGGTGTAATAATGCCCAGAATTGAAGGGCTAAAAAAGAATCCTCATAATCAAGTTTTAAATGAGGGTGAGGTGTTAGATTTATTATTAACAACTTGGAATCAATTTGAGAAAAACCGACTTTTGCACCCTCCAGCAATTTCCAGAAGAGGACCTGCTCAATTTTCCGTTTCAGATCATACACTAGCAGGCGAAACTGGAGACATTGTTAGTGATTTAGACAGATTGGAGAAAGATTTTGATATTCCAGAAGATAAAAATGGCGATAAAGATATTGAAAAAGAAGTTCTAATCGATCTACAAGAGGACGAGGAAGATAAAACTCCTGCAGAAGACGGCACCGTTGAAGATGACGCTGTAGATAGTTTTCACAGAGCAGCAGGTTGGGTAATTGGAGACAAAGAAAGAGCTGCTGCTATTAGTTATTATTCACTTCCTTTGGATGCAAGACAAAATTTGGCCCCTCCCCAAATAGCACAGAGTCAATATTTTATCGGAAATTTGACCTCGTTTGGAGTCGAAAAACTAGTAAACAGTTATTCACCAGACGATAAGCCTTTTTTATTACCACAACATTTAGTAGAACAGGCCAGATCAACGGTTTTTGAACCCATAAAAAATCACGTAGCGTTTTTAGGATTAGCCGCAAGAAAACAGTTAGCATACTGTAGAAACATAGAGTACGAGTGGGTCATTGGAGTAATGGAGGCGTTAGCATCTGCTGCAAAAGATGATTCAAT
>JBBAAW010000009.1:0-33526 GCA_041658075.1 Patescibacteria group bacterium | reverse complement strand
GAATCCATAATTAGGAGAATACTTTTGGATGATTTAATCGCCGTTAGAATTTCTTGCGGGGTGTTGTTACTTCTCTCCATTCTCTCCTTCTTCCTTCTCGTCCTCATTCAAAAAGGCAATGGAAGATACGGAGTCGCTTTCGTCCAGTTTTATAATTCTTACGCCCTGTGTTGCCCGTCCTAAAGTGGGGATTTTATTGGCGTCAACTCTAATTATTATTCCGTTCTTAGTGGAAACCAGCATGTCGTAATGGGGATTTTTGTCTATTATTCTGGCCATGGAAACCTTGCCAACTCTATCTGTGATTTTATAAGTTAAGACTCCGCTTCCTGCTCTATTTTGGATTTTATATTCATTGATAGAGGTTTTCTTGCCGTATCCCTTTTCTGTGAGTACTAGAAGGTCATACTGTTTTGAGTCTTTATTTAAAATTTCCATGCCAACAACTTCGTCGTTTTGTTTTCTCAGCCTTACTCCGGTAACACCTGACGCTTGCCTTCCCATTCCCCTTACATCCGACTCTTTAAACCTTATAGATTGACCTCGCGCCGTTATCAAAAGCACATCATCTGATCCGGAAGAAAAGTTTACTCGTAACAAAAAGTCGTCACTACCTAGATTTACCGCCATAATTCCATTGGTCCTGATGTTGGAAAATTCTGTTACAGCGGTCTTTTTTATAATCCCTCGAGTGGTGGCAAAAATTATGTAGCCGGAGCCCTTACTTAGTGATTCTTCGTTTATGGTTAAAAAGGCCTCCACGGTTTCTCCTTGCGCCACTGACAAAAAGTTGGCAAGCGAGGTTCCTCTGGTAGTTCTTTGGACTTCCGGAATTTCCCATACCCGCATT
This sequence comes from Patescibacteria group bacterium, assembly GCA_041658075.1. Taxonomy (GTDB): domain Bacteria; phylum Patescibacteriota; class WWE3; order UBA101185; family UBA10185; genus JBBAAW01. Next base: position 32,676 of record JBBAAW010000009.1, on the reverse strand, counting down.
TTGTAAACTTTACCCTTGCTGGTAAAAAGTAATGCGTAGTCATGGGTGTTGCAAGTTCGTATTGTAGTTACAACATCATCCTCTTTGAGCGACTGACCTGAAACCCCGCGCCCTCCCCTCCCCTGCTTTCTGTAAGTATCTCTTTTCATTCTTTTTATATATCCGCTTTGGGAAATTGTTACGATACACTGCTCTTCTGTGACTAGGTCTTCTTCATTAAGCTCCCCTACCGCGCTTTTAACAACTTTAGTTTTTCTTGGGTCGGTGTATTTTTCTGCCAATAGAGTAAGTTCTTCCCTTACTTTGTCTAGGATCTTTTTAGGTGAGTACAAGAATTCTTCAAAATTCTTGATTGTTCTAACTATTTCCTCAAGTTCGTCCTCTATCTTTTTACGTTCAAGCGCGGCCAGTTTTCTAAGCTGCATATCCAGAATGGCTTGGGCTTGGATTTCACTAAGGCCAAATTTTTCCATTAGTCCTGTTTTTGCAGTTTCCGCGTCTTTGCTGGCTCTAATAAGTTTTATAACCTCGTCAAGATGGTCCAAGGCAATTTTAAGCCCAAGTAAGATATGTTCTCTCTCTTTAGCTTTCTTAAGTAGATAAATGGTTCGTCTAACAACAACTTTTTGTCTATGAATAACAAACTCCTCCAGTATCGATTTTAGAGTCATCAGCCTAGGCTCGTTATCCAATAGTGCCACCATGTTGGCGTTAAAGGTTGATTGTAGCGCTGTGTATTTAAACAACTGGTTGAGAACTTTTTGTGGAATGGCGTCGCGCTTAAGTTCTATCACGATTCTCATGCCCTCCCTATTTGATTCGTCACGCAAGTCGTAAATTCCCACGATCTTTTTATCTCTAACTAAGTCGGCAATTTTTTCCACCAGAGTTGCTTTGTTTACTTGATAAGGAATTTCTGTAACGATTATTTTTGTTTTGCCACTCTTGTCTTCCTCAATCTCGGTTTTTGCTCTAGTAACAACTCTTCCCCTACCCGTGGCGTATACCTGGGTTAATTCTTTTTGACCATAAATTATTCCTCCGGTGGGAAAATCCGGACCTTTTATTATTTTGATCAAGTCTTCTGTTGTGGCACTGCTGGAAAAAGCGGTATCGGCAATTTGAGTTTCTTTGTTTTCTTTGCCAATTGCATCGGGACTATCGATCATGTATAAAAGTCCTGCTAAAACCTCTCCAATGTTGTGAGGTGGAATGTTTGTTGCCATACCCACGGCAATTCCGGACGAGCCGTTTAGCAAGATGTTAGGTAAGAGCGATGGTAGAATTACCGGTTCGTAATTTTGAAGATCGTTTAAAGCAAAATCTACTGTGTTCTTGTCTATATCGGTATATAGTTGCTCTGATATTGCCGACAGTTTACATTCGGTATACCTCATTGCGGCGGGCGGATCTCCGTCGATAGAGCCAAAATTCCCTTGTGGGGCAATAAGCGGATAACGCAAAGAAAAATCCTGACCCATTCTCACCAAAGAGTCGTAAACGGCAACATCTCCATGCGGATGGTACTTTTTAAGGACTTCTCCCACTACTGCGGCGCATTTATGAAACTTGCTGGTGTGACTCATGCCTTGGTCGTACATAGCATAAATTATGCGACGATGAACAGGTTTTAGACCGTCTCTAACATCCGGAAGCGCGCGCGAAACAATAACGCTCATGGCGTAATCTAAGTACGATTTTTGCATTTCTTGGGTGATTTCTGCTTTTACGATTCCTTTGGGTAATTCTTGCTCTTGTGCGGGTTGGGGTAAAATATCGGACACAGTATCTTCCGATGCTTGTGCCAGTGCCTCTATATCCTTCTTATCGTTTGTAGCCATAACCCATGTATGTTAGCAATTTTGGGACGACTTTTCAAGCATTGCCATCAAACAATAGGAACGTTTTGAGCTGTTATCCTATAGTTGTGTGATTCGTTTCCTTTGTCTATAATTAACTTATAAGCCAATCATCAATCAGCAGTGGGAAACAGGAGGGACAAGGTGGAAGATCAAAAGGTGTGGGTGAAAGTGAACGCTGGCGAGCCGCTTAACCGAGATGATGTTGTGCGTTGCGCGGCGGATTTGAAGGTAAAGTTAGCAAGCGATTATCCCGTAACTGGAGTAGTGAGGGCTCAGAGGTTGTGGCTAGGGTGGTGCAGTGGCTCCACGATCGTGGGTACACAAAAGCCAGGAAGGTATAGGAACTTCCACCCAGAGAGGCATCTCGACTAGACACTGATGTTTGCTGTAGAATTGAGGTGCCTTTTCCATACTTCCTTCAATACCTCTTGATTAATGTAACTTCAATTTAAAATTATCACATTCTTAGCGAGTCAGTTAGATTTACATTCCAAATAATGCAATGACAGCGGGTGCGATAAGAAGCGCTACAATCTGCACTATTTTCATCATGGGATTAAGCGCGGGACCGGCGGTATCCTTAAGCGGATCACCCACGGTGTCGCCTACCACGGCGGCTTTGTGAGTGTCACTTCCTTTACCGCCAAAGTTGCCATCCTCAATATATTTTTTAGCGTTGTCCCAAGCTCCGCCCGTGTTGCACATAAAAAAAGCCATCAAAAGTCCAACTACTACCGATCCTGCAAGAAAACCTCCAAGTGCCTGCGCTCCCAAAAGTCCAACCACAACAGGTGATAAAACTACTATGGCCGCAGGGATAACTAATTCTTTTTGCGCAGCGGCCGTAACAATTTCTACAGCTTTGGAATAGTCAGGCAAAGCTTTACCCTCCATAATTCCAGGAATTTCTCTAAACTGCCTTCTAACTTCTTCTACTACGGCAAAAGCGGCTTTTCCTACTGAACTGATTAGTCGTGAACTAAACAAAAATGGCAAAGCTCCTCCCAAAAGCACTCCAATGAAAACCACGGGTTCAGCGATGTTTATTGCTTTGAGACCGGTGACCTCAAAATAAGTGGCAAAAAGCGAGCTGGCGGCCACGGCGGCCGAACCTACCGCAAAGCCTTTGGTTAAGGCTTTGGTGGTGTTTCCTACTGCGTCAAGTCCGCCGGTAACTTTGGCAGCTTTTTCTGAAAGTCCACTCATTTCTACCAGACCTTGAGCATTGTCGGCAATTGGACCAAAAGTGTCTAAAGCCATGATAATTCCGGTAGTGGCAAGCATGCCCATACCGGCTAGTGAAATTCCGTAAAATCCAAGTAAAGAGTAGCCCGCGTAAATAGCGGCGCAAACTATTAAGACTGATACAAAGGTTGATTCCATGCCATAACCAAGTCCGGCAATTAAGTTAGTTCCCGCGCCGGTTTGAGATGCTTTTGAGATCCCCACTACAGGCTTTTCTCCTGGTCCGGTGTAGTATTTAGTAACAAATAACAAGGCAATCATGGCGACGATTCCCACGACAGCGGCATATCCAGCTCTAGGTTCGCCAAGCAGAAATGTTCCAAGAGCTAAAAAGACTACTACTGCTGAGACTGCTGATACAACAAACCCTCTTATTAACGGTTTTAAGGCGTTTTCTGAATCGTTTTTAGCTTTAACAAAGAAAGTTCCTAAAATGGAAGTTAAAACGGCGCCCGATCTAGCCAACAGAGGGAAAACCACGCCTTTTAATCCAAACAAGCTTCCGCCCAAGATCATAGCGGCTACAATGGTTAAGGCGTACGATTCAAAAACATCGGCTGCCATACCAGCACAGTCGCCCACGTTGTCGCCAACATTATCTGCAATGACAGCCGGGTTTCTTGGGTCATCTTCTGGGATACCTTTTTCCACTTTACCCACAAGATCTGCGCCCACATCAGCTGCCTTGGTAAAAATGCCTCCGCCGACTCTCATGAATAAGGCTAAAAGAGCGGCTCCAAAGCCGTAGCCCACCAAAACGTGAGTGGCGTATGCCGCTACAACTTCTGGCCCCTGCGCAATATAAGTAAAATAGGAGTACATATAAATGAGTGACACACCTAAGAGTCCCAAACCAACCACCAGCATTCCGTTCACGGTTCCTGCATTGAAGGCAACTTTTAAGGCAGGATTCAGGCCTTGCAGAGCGCTTTCTGCCGTTCTAACATTGGCTTTAACTGCGATCGACATGCCTAAATATCCAATGATCGCACTAAAAATTGCGCCCATTAAGAAAGTAACGGCGGTTCCTAAACCAAGTCCAATGGCAATGACTGCAGAAAGAATCGCCATAATGGGTATTACAATGCTAAATTGCTTTTTTAAATAGGCCATGGCCCCGTCACTAATGGCTTTTCCTATGGCTTTTAATTTTTCATTTTGTACTTGTTGACTGGTGATTTTTTTTGAAAGAAAGAACCCGTATCCAAGCGCTATTAAAGCTGTTGCGGGGGCGGTATATAAAGCTATTAGTTGAATGTTCATAATTTAATGTGGATAAAATAGCAGATAATAGTTTATAAATCAACTCTTGACAACTTGCGCGGCTTTTTTAGAGCATGCTCCGCTTTCTTCCTAGCGAGGTTAATTTTACCGAATTCTGCCAATATTCCTGTTATTTGCGCGTCGACTATTTGAATTTTTTGTTCTGTATGAAGATACGCGGAATTTTCCCTTAGATCCCTGTTTTCCTGGGCATACTCTCCCAATTCTGTAATTAGTCTATCCCGCTTTTCTCTAAAGTTGATAAGCTCGTCCCGCCACCTATCCACATCGCTAGATTTATCCATACTAGACTTATATCAGTTTGTTTGACATTGAAGCAAGCCCCCAGTATACTTGTACAATTGGAGGTTGAGCAATCAGCCTTATGCAATTCCTAACCTCGTGGTTAGTGGTTATATGACAATATGAACCGAAGCTTTCTGTCTATTACCCATCGATTCTTGCAGTGCTCCAAAAAGGGTCCCAACCCTCTGGTATAGATAGTAAAGAATGCACCGACCCGTCATATTTTGGTGGCACATAATCCTTAGGATCAAATCGCAAAACCTCAATCACAGTATCATCAACCGTTGCTTTTACCTTAATTAACCAATCTGGCATCTCTTGATATCGTTCAGATCTTTTTACCACTTCTGAATAGCGACTTCCGTCCTCCGCTGTTTTAAGATGGATAGAAAGGTATCCAGGGCCGACATCTGCAATAAACCCACACGACCCGTCTGCGTACGAATGAAATTCCCAATCCTTCTGTTCTGCCAACTCAGTCATCATTCCCAATACGGCTTGAGCATCAACTTCCGCTCGTGCACCGCTCATCGTGGAAGATCTAATCTCATCCCCCACCTTTAGTTTCTCAAAGGCAAATTCAAGGGGTACAAACGCATTTATTCTTGCTGCTGTTTCTTCCCCAGTATCTGCTTCTAAATAATTTGGAAAAACCGGAGCTACCGACATTTTATATTCCTTTCAATTTTATACTAATTCAAGGTTCGCAGATTATTTAAGTAATGTCAACGTTAGCCTGTTTGGCATGAGTTTGGATGAATCTTTTGCGTGGGGCAACCTCATCCCCCATCAACATTGTAAAGACTTCGTCGGCTTTTGAGGCGTCGTCAACAGATATTTTTTTAAGTTTTCTATTTTCCGGATTCATAGTAGTTTCCCAAAGTTCATCTGCGTTCATTTCTCCTAAACCTTTAAATCTTTGGATAATAGCTTTTTTTCCCGATTCAGTCTTTAAAAACTCGATTCTGTCGTTGTCGTCAAACAAATATTTTTTCTCCTTACCCCAACTGGCTTTATATAAAGGTGGCACAGAAAGGTAAATATGCCCGTTATCAATAAGTTCTATCATGTGACGAAAGAAAAAAGTAAGGTAAAGAGTTTGTATGTGCGATCCATCAACATCGGCATCAGACATGATAATTATTTTGCCGTAGCGTAGTTTTGCAGGATTATACGCTTCCCCGATTCCTGCTCCCACGGCAGTTATTAGGTTTTTAAACCTATCAGAATCTACAATTTTATCTAATCGGGCGCGTTCGCTGTTTAAAGGCTTTCCAAAAAGAGGCAATATAGCTTGTATTTTTCTATCCCTCCCCTGTTTTGCGCTATTGTGTACAAAAACTCCTGATGCCAGGGCGTAATTGTGTGTATCCTCTACCTCAAAGTCGTACACGGGAATTGTCTGTTCAAGCTTTCTAATACTTTTGATACGGTGGTTGAAATTTGCTATGGCTTCGTAAAGTTTACTGTCGTCACCATTGAAAAATCTGGTTTTTATAGTGTCGTAGCGTAGCAAACTTTTGTCGTTTGTGGCTTTTCTAAGCTGACTGTATTCTGACTCTAAAATTGCTGGATTTTGTTTTTGCGTTAAAATGCCGTGCAAAGAATAAAGCGCCTTATTAAGATATGTGCGACTGTAAGCCTTTACACGTTTTTCTTTAAAGCTTTCTGTCCACTGCTCTTTGGTCTTGTTTTTTCGCCACTCTAATAGTTTTGGATCTTTCCATTGATCCATTGCCATTAAACTTAATTCGGATTTTTTTTCGGGGTGATCTGCATAAAATTGTGTAACGCGCTCCGACTGCTTTTTTTTGTTTTCTACCTTGCCCCAGTATTTCTTTTGTTCTTGGTTAAGTAGTAAGCTGTTTTCTTTTCTGTAATCTTCATTTTCTGCATAAAAGTCCTTAAAATTTTGAACCATCTGTTCTTTATATTTCGGATTTTCCCATTGTTTTTTGGCCCTTTTGCTAAGCATCGCTTTCATTTTTGGTTGAGACATAATTTTACTTATTTTTGCTTTATACTCTGGACTTTGTCGTAATTCTTTAAGCTTTTCCCGCACACTCGGTTTATTAAGGGTTTTTTTTGCCATTAAGGTGTGGAGTCTTAGGTGCTCTTCTTTTCCAAGTCTACTAACATTGTCAGGATTATTATTTAATTTGTTAAAGTCGCCATGATGTCTGTGTTCGCCGGTTTCTTTGAAATATAAACTGTGTTCAAGGTTATATTGGTCCGCCAGCATATGGGTAAAAATCCAACGATTAAGTTCCGGGTCAAATACTAACTTGTAGCCTTTTATAGTAATCCTCCTACCTATTCGAGAAAGCTGTTGTCTAAACGGCATTAAAGAATGATTGGTTTTAAGATTTTTTGCCTCTTTGTAGCTTCCATCCCTCATCATAAAGAGGTGGTTTGGAGTACATTTTAGTGGTTTCCCATTATCAAGAGTGACTTCTATTACTTGGGCATCGGCCTTTGTTATTCTAGGTTCTTTAATAGGAGCCAGTCCAACAGTTCTGTCCGCTTTTATAGTGTAGCAATAGTTTTGTTTTCCTTCATTGTGCTCTTTTACCAAATCTTCAAAGGATAAATTTCTTCCGTCGGCTAGAGCAACCAACGTGTCCCCCGCCCAACATCCGCCTGCAGAGTCCCCTTCCACTATGAACAACTCCGTTTTTGTTGAATCTTTTTCTTGGCAATCAGCTAACTTTCCCGGTAGCACTCCTCCACCTTCCAACGCGGATTTTCTTATAACTGTGTCACGCGCGGCTTTAGCAGCAACTCTAGCTTTCATTGCAACAAGATTCTTTTCCACAATCGCCTGTGCCTCTCTGGGATTTTCCTCAAAAAACAAGTCGAGCGACTCTTTAACCACTGTCTCAACCGCTTGTCGCACACTAGTATTTCCTAATTTTGCCTTCGTTTGACCTTCAAATTGCAGGATGGAGGAGTCTAGCTTAACGGAGACTATAGCGGAGAGCCCCTCTTTTGTATCTTCGCCCGACAAACTATCGTCGCTCTCTTTAAGGTAACCTTTTTTTCGAGCGTAATCGTTAATAGTTTTGGTGAGGGCGCTTCTAAAACCTGTTAAGTGAGTTCCGCCTTCAGGGTTTTTAACATGGTTTGCAAAACACAAAACATTTTCGTTAAAGCTGTCGTTATACTGAAAGGCCACTTCTACCATCACATTGTCACTTTCTTTTTTTGCGTAAAAAGGCTTTTGGTGGGCAACTTTTTTGTTGCTGTTTAAATTATCTAAAAATGTTTTAATACCGCCTTCAAAATAATATGTACAGGATTCATCTGATCGATGATCTATAAGTTCAAATTTGATTCCCGCCGTTAAATAGGCATATTCGCGAACTTGAGCTAAAAAGTATTTAAAAGAGAAGTTAGTGGTTTCAAAAATTTTTGGGTCGGGGTTGAATTGTACGATAGTCTCGGTGTTGTAGTTCCAGGAAGGTAGGTCTATCAGCCATTCTGCGTTCTTTATTTTCGATGCCGGCTTTTTTGGATCGATCTTATATACCGGGGCGAGAGGTTTTCCTCCATCATGGTACTCTTGCATTACCGTATCGCCATTTCTTTTTACTATTACACGGCACCACGAAGACAACGCGTTAACAACAGAGGCTCCTACCCCGTGAAGTCCGCTTGATACCTTGTATCCGCCTCCGCCAAATTTTCCTCCCGCGTGAAGTCTGGTGTAAGCTAGTTCCAAGGCAGAAATCCCGTATTCTGGTTTAATTCCGTAAGGAACTCCCCTTCCGTTGTCATAGACAGCAACGGAGCCGTCTTTAAAAAATTCAAGTTTAATGTGTGTAGCAAAGCCCGCAATGGCTTCATCCATGGAGTTATTAACGATTTCGGTTACTAAATGATGGAGACCTTCAATACCCGTGGAGCCAATGTACATTCCAGGTCGTTTTCTAACAGGCTCAAGCCCCTCAAGTACCTGAATTTGGTCGGCTCCATAGTCTTCTACAATTTGTTTTTTTACGTCCTTAGCCATAAGTTGCTGTATGATTATAGCATGTTGGGTTCTGTCTTAATTTTAAGTTCTAATAAAAAAGAGCGGCTTGAAAAGGCTTGGGAACTATTATCGACGCACGGGTTTAAAGCCAACGCTACCTCTCCCGACCTTCTTGTTGTACAAAAAGAGAGTGAAAAAAAATCAATCGGGATAGCGCAAGCTAAGGAGGTCAAAAAGTTTTTGCAGGAGCGACCATTTAGAAAAAAAATAAAGGCGGTTGTGGTTGAAGATGCTCAATTGCTGACCGACGACGCCCAAGGGAGTTTACTCAAGATTTTGGAGGAACCACCTACCTTTGCTCTGATAATCCTTTTATGCGACAAGGAGGGATCACTCTTGCCTACTGTGGTTTCTCGATGCCAGAAGATGATTCTGAGGGGAAGCAAGCCCGAAGTTGTGGGGTTGCCACAGTTTGATTTAGCAGGTAAAAGTTACGAGGAACTTTTCGATTTGGCAAAAGAGGTGTCGCAAAAAGATAAAGACGAGATCATTGAGTTTTTGGAGGGTTTGTTAAGATTTGATGTCATTGCTTCCAGAATCAACCAATCCATAATTAATAAGTTGGAAAAAGCTATAAAAGAAATTAAAGAAACTAATGTAGCGCATAAATTTGCACTGGAGTACTTGTTTTTGATGCATAAGGCGTTATGATGTTAAATCATTCGCAATGACGGTGTTTTGTATGTTAGTATATAACTACTGCCTATGTTTGTTGACCCTTTGCAAAATAGAAAAAGTTTTGAAGACTTCCTTTTTGATAAAGGCTTAATTGACGAGTCTAAGTTAAAAAGCATTAAAGACGAAGTGGTAAAGGGATCGGAAAGTGTTTCTAGTATTGTACTCAAAGGTTCTTTCATTACGGATGAAAATTATGCCAAAGCGTATTCTGAGTTTTATAACGTTCCCTACATTTCCCTAATAGAAAAAAAGTTTAACGAGGATCTTCTTAATGTTGTTCCCACACAACTAGCTAAAACTTATAAAGTAGTTCCTTTTTTACACGACACAGCAAACGGAATTTTGCATGTGGCTATGGTCGACCCGTTGGATTTGCAATTTATCTCTTTCTTAGAAAAAAAACTTGGGTTTAAAATTAGCGCTTACATCTCTCCCCCGTCAGAATTACAAAGGATTGTGGATGAAAACTACGGTAAATCTATCAAGGAAGAGGTGGAAGAGGCGCTTGAGGAATTAAATCAAACCACTTTAAAAATTGAAGAATCCCAACAATCTTTAGACGACATTAAAAATTTAAAGGATGCGCCTGTGGCGAGAATTGTGAATATTTTGTTGGAGACGGCGGTAAAGAGTGGAGCCTCTGATATTCATTTAGAGCCGGAAGAAACTGATGTGAGAATTCGATACAGGATCGACGGAATTTTAAGCGAAAAACACACCTTACCCAAAGAAATGCAAGAAAGCATTGTGGCACGCATAAAGATTTTATCAAATCTCAAAATCGACGAAAAACGTATTCCCCAGGATGGTCGTTTTAAGATTCAGGTTGGGGAAACTTTTACTGACCTTCGTATTTCCACGCTTCCCACTGTTAACGGGGAAAAGGTAGTAATTAGACTCTTAAAAGATGAAGCTAGTGTTTATTCCTTTAAGGATCTAGGGCTATCAGGGTTTACGCTCAAGCGTTTTGAGGAAGCTTTATTAAAGTCAAACGGAATTGTAATTATTACAGGACCCACCGGCTCCGGTAAAACGGTGACTTTGGCAACAGCACTCTCCAAACTCAATACTTCTAAAGTCAATATTGTGACATTGGAAGATCCTGTGGAAATTAAAGTGAAGGGTGTTAATCAGGTGCAAATAAACCCGCAGGCCGGGTTAACCTTTTCTTCCGGCTTACGAGCCTTTTTAAGGCAGGATCCTAATATTATTATGGTAGGAGAAATTCGTGATGGGGAAACGGCGGAGCTGGCAATTCACGCGGCTTTAACAGGTCACTTAGTTTTGTCCACCCTGCACACCAACTCGTCTGCAGGAGCTATACCAAGGCTTATTGATATGGGGGTGGAAAACTTTCTTTTAGCGTCAACCTTAAACGCAGTGCTAGCGCAAAGGCTAGTTAGAAAAATCTGCGAAAACTGCAAAACAACTTACGATCCTCCGGAAGAGCTACTTGTGGACATTAGAAACGCGCTAAGCGATGTTAAAGAGTCGCAATTATTATTGTCTCAAGATAAGAGCACCTTAAATGCTGTAAAAGATGTTAATCAAAAACAAATTAAACTTTACAGAGGCGCGGGTTGTCATAAATGTAACGATACAGGCTATAAGGGCAGATGTGGAATTTATGAAGCTTTACTGGTTACGGACAAAATCAAGCCTTTAATAATAAATAAGTCGACGGAATCTGATATCAATAAAACAGCCATGAATGAGGGTATGCTGTCCTTGTTGCAAGATGGATATATTAAAGTCTTGGAAGGAATCACTACCATAGAGGAGGTTTTGCGTGTTGCCCGAGATTAAGTATTGCGTTTATTCTGAAGTTATTGTTTAATCATAGTAATGCCTACAAAAATTAATGCCAGTTCAATATTAGATAGGTGTGTTGCGCTGAAAGCCTCTTCTATGCATCTTTCCGTGGGTAACAAGCCGGTTGTTAGGATTCACACTCAACTTTCCCCAATTTCCGATATGGATATACTGACTGTTGAGGATGTTGAGCTTTTCATTGCCCAGACCCTTACCAAAGAGCAGAAAGATTTATTTGATGTATCCAAGGAGGTGGATTTTTCTATAGCCCTTGGTAATAAAGCCCGTTTTAGGGTAAACGCCTACTATCAAAAAGGTTACCCTTCAGTGTCGTTGAGGATGATCCCCATGTCTATTCCCCATTTGGATGATCTTCACCTACCGCCAATTTTAAAAAATATTGCCGACTTAAAACAAGGATTTGTTTTGGTTGTTGGTCCTACTGATCACGGAAAATCCACCACACTAGCTTCAATGCTTCAGTATATTACCGAGACAAGGGCTGAACACATCATTACCATAGAAGACCCTATCGAGTTTATTATTCCATCTAACAAATCACTGGTGGAACAGCGCGAAATGTATTTGGACACGCTCTCCTGGGCAAACGCTTTAAGGTCTATTTTACGACAGGATCCTAACATCATTATGATCGGTGAAATGCGAGATCAAGAAACTATCGAGGCCGCCATGAATATTGCGGAAACCGGTCACCTGGTTCTTTCCACTCTGCACACGAATTCAGCTTCACAGTCAATAGAACGGATTGTTTCGTCCTTCCCCAAGGAGAAACAATCCTATATTAGAAGTCAGTTTGCGGATGTTTTGGAGGCGGTTATTTCTATGCGACTTATTCCGTCAGTCCAGATGGGAGTGGTTCCGGCAGTAGAAGTTCTCCTTAATAATTACGCGGTCAAGAACATGATCAGAGAAGGAAAAAGCTACCGGGTAGACGATATAATTTTAACCAGCTCCGAGCAAGGTATGATCTCTCTTAACACTTCCCTTTTGAATTTGTTAAACAAAGATCTGATCGGCGTTGATGATGCGTTTAAGTTTAGTCTTAATCCGGAAGAATTAAGAAGACTTGTGAAAAGATGAAATATAAATTTACCGCTAAAGACGCAAGTAGCAAATTAGTTTATGGAGAGGTCGACGCACCTTCGGTGGAAAAAGTGGGAGATGTCTTGAAGAGCCGGCAGCTCTTCGTTCTGGATGTTAGAGAGGGTTCTGGTGGCTTTAGCGGCTTTAAATTAAGATCGTCCAGTATTGGCGAAGGCGAGGTGGTTTTGTTTACGCGCCAATTTGCTACTATGATTTCCGCGGGGCTTTCTGTGTCGCGCTGTTTGGAGGTTTTATTGGAACAAGCCACCAATCCCACTTTTAAGTCAATTACTGCCGACATTCAGGGGCAAGTTTCCGCCGGCACTCCCCTTTCCGGGGCTTTTAGTAAATATCCGGCCATTTTTTCTAACGCTTACGTTTCCTTGTGTAAGGCTGGAGAATCTTCCGGAAAGTTAGATGACATTATGCTTAAGCTGGCCGATACTATGGAGAAAGACCGCGACGTTAAGGGTAAATTCAAAACGGCCATGATATATCCTACGATTATTCTTATAGCCATGGTGGGCGTCTTTGTTTTAATGATGGTAGTGGTTGTACCTCAACTTGCTGAGTTGTATTCCACTATGGGTGTAGATTTGCCCATGATGACCAAGATTATGATTGGTATTAGCAGCTTTATGCTCGCTTATAAATTTTTGCTTGTACCTTTGGCAATTGGCGGAATTTTAGCTTTAAAATCCTTTTTGGCAACTACAAAGGGGCGGGAATTCTGGTCGCAGTTTATGTTTGCTGTTCCGGTTATTGGCGCGGTCAATAAATTAAAAGAGTACTCCCTTTTTTCTAGAACTTTAAGTATGCTTTTAAATTCCGGAGTATCTATGGTGGAATCCTTGAGTATTTCGTCGGAAGTGGCTACTAATTTAGCGTTAAAAAGGGCTGTTAGAGACAGCTTGTCGCAAGTGGAGCGGGGTGTGCCGTTGTCGGAAGCCATGAGTCACACAAGAATTTTCCCTGCCATGATTTATAAAATGGTGCAGGTGGGAGAAGAAACAGGTAATGTGGATTCCGTACTTGGCAGGGTTTCAATTTATTACGCCAATGAGACCGATACAGCGGTGGCCAGGCTTTCTGCAGCTTTGGAGCCTTTTATTTTAGTGTTTTTGGGTGTGGGTGTAGGGACATTGATTCTTTCTATTATTACGCCTATATATAAAATTACGACTTCTATTTAGTTAGAAGGACGAGAGGAGGTGGAAAAATTATGACAACAAAAGGAAGATATACAAAAGGTTTTACCTTGGTTGAGCTTTTGGTGGTTATTGCCATTATTGCGGTTATGGCTGCGGCGTTGTTTATGGTTATTAACCCCGCAAATCTGATGAAGAAGACCAGAGACAGCAGAAGGATTTCAGAGATGGCCGAAGTGAACAAAGCTATTGCTGGGGCGCTTGCTGATTCTAAGCTTACCCCTCCTGTCGCTGCTATGGCGGTAAGAGATTCTTGTGGTACTCCCACATATACGGTACTTGGTGCAGGTTGGGTTGGCGGATGGACGGGCACACTTGCTGATTTTATGCCGGTACTTCCTAGAGATCCAAAGGCCAGTCCTAATGTAGCTCCAAATTGTTACTATTTCACTATGAGTACTCTTGGGACATGGGAGTTAGATGTTGTTTTGGAGTCTTTTGATAACGCTAACTTGGCGATAAATGATGGTGGAACCAGCGGTACAGCCGCAACTTGTACAGCCGCACTTATGCCTAGTGTAGCTTGCAGATACGAAATTGGTACTAATCTAACCTTGATATAGTTGTGTCGGTTAGGTAGAGGTGCTGTGGGTTTGTATGATGGCGGGGCGCCTAGCGCCCCGCTTGGGTAAGTTTTGGGTTATGCGGGTTGGTTAATCGCAGTCGTGGGTTGTTATCTTGAGATTTAAGTATGGGTATTTGGGTTCCTTGACGAGATTTGTTCGGGGTGGCGGAGATATGTTATTAATTATTGCCTTAAGTTCAATATTAGGTCTATTTATAGGGTCGTTCCTTAATGTAGTGGCGGATAGGTTATGTCAGGAAAAAGGCTTTTTAAAGGGTCGGTCAGTTTGTGATTCGTGCGGGAAGGAACTAAAGCCTGCGCATCTTGTGCCAATTTTGTCGTATATTTCTTTAAAAGGAAGATGCGCCTACTGCAAACAAAAAGTGTCGCTCTACTATCCTTTTGCGGAACTTTTAACTGCCGTCTTTTTTGGAGTCGCCGCCTACTCTTCCAACTTTGCTGTCTCCCCTACCCCACTCACGGGCTTGAGATTTGTCTACCTAGCCATAGTTTTTAGCGTATTTGCCATAATTTTCTTAAGCGACTTAAAATATCAGATTATTCCTAATCAAGTGGTTTACTTTGGAATTATTTTTGTTTTTTTGGTGCAAGTGGGATCGCTGGGATTTTGGGCTTATAAATATCACAACATGTTGCAAAGCGACGCTTTGGGCACATATCTGTTAAAGGGCGATTTTTATAAAGATAGCGTTATGCGGGAAGTAAAGTCGTTTGGGTATAATGTTGGTGCGGGCTTGGGTATATGTTTGTTTTTTTACCTGCTGGTGGTTTTAACCAAAGAGCGTGGAATGGGTGGCGGGGATGTTAAGCTGGGGCTTTTGATTGGTTTGTTTAACGGCTTTCCCAACGGAATTATTGCAGTGTTTTTAGGCTTTATTTCCGGGTCGCTCGTGAGCGTGGGGTTAATATTGTTTTCCAGAAAGTCGCTCAAAGATGTGGTTCCCTTTGGTCCTTTTTTAATTTTAGGTAGTGTGTTATCTTTATTATATGGTAACTGGATCTTTACAAGGTACATTAGTTTTTAAAATTTTTGTTCTTTTATCGTTACTCTTTGTTATCACCGATCGTGCTTATGCAGCCCCATGGTTTACTACTTACGGCGCGGGTGTTTTATCAGGAAGCTCCAGCACGGATAGCGTAAAAAGCGTCCAGCCCGATTTTGGAGCTCTAGAGGTATTTAAAAGTACTCTGATCCAGCCAGGTACTGCTAATCCGACTCTTATACCCCCAGACAATACTTACGATTTTTCCTATGGAGGAATCTTGTCCTCTGGGGACTATGAGGTATTTAAGTCGGACGGAACTACCGATACGATAGACGCTTACGCAAAAAATCTTGGTGCACTTGGCAGCGCTCTTCCCGATTATCAAAGATTTGTGGATATTGCTGTGGATGTTTCTACTGTGTGTGGTGGGTCTTGTAATAATATACTAACTTCATGCAATATTGCCCCCGGGATATACAAAGCCGGTCTGAATTGCATAAATAGTGCCCTAAACTCCTTACCTAGTCCAAACTACAACTATAGTATAAATTCCAGCGGGTTAGTAGTTTTGGTGCAGAATGATAACCCAGCGAACGATTTTCTTAAGGTCAACAATAAAATCACATCCAGTGCTCCTGATAAAAGGCTTGCGCTTATTATGAGAAATAAAATTATAATCGACTCGAGTGTGGGTAATACAAATGTGCCCACGCAATTAGGATATCTTTCACAAGATGCGGATATTCAAGCTATGCTTATTACAACATTCGACGGTGACCCCGGCGTAGAGGTTGATGGAGGGTCGAACAGAATTAAAATTGAAGGTCCAATAATTTCCAAAGGGAAGGTCAGTTTTAAAAGAGATGCTGGATCAGCTTGGCCAGGGGTTTTTGTACAGTTTAACCCGTTCTACACGGCAGAATTT
Organism: Patescibacteria group bacterium; assembly: GCA_041658075.1. Classification (GTDB taxonomy): domain Bacteria; phylum Patescibacteriota; class WWE3; order UBA101185; family UBA10185; genus JBBAAW01. Next base: position 16,668 of record JBBAAW010000009.1, on the reverse strand, counting down.
GCAAAGTTAGACGAGTCGCTAAATATTTTTGGCTCTTCTTCTGCAAGGTGGTCTTATGAATAAAAAAAGTCGTGAGTCTGGTCAAACACTTTTAATAGTAATCTTTGCTATTACTTTGGGTTTGGTTACGTTAGTTTCGGTTTCCACACGAATTGTAAATTCCACTAAACGGGTTTTTATTGACAACGCTTACTACAAAGCGCAGGCAGCGGCGGAGGCCGGTGCGGAAAAGTTTTTGTTAAAGTCTAATACCGAGCTGGCTACTTTTCTAGCATCCTGTGGTCCGTCCGCTTTATATAATTCGCAAGGTTTTGTTAATCCTTTGCCACCTGCCTGTGTGACTTTGGGTTCCGAGGTCAACTTCATTGAGTCCAGATCTGTGGTAGCGGTGGAAACTTACCCCACCAGCGGGAGTGACTACTTGATTAATTCCCCCGCTAATTCTACTGTGTCGATTAATTTAGAAGGTGCGACTTCAGGAAATAATGTTCGAGTATGTTGGCAAGGATTGGGCTCATCAGGTTTAGCCTATTCTGAAATTTTATATTTTTATTATTCAAAAAGCGGTGGTAATTATAAGTTGACCCAACAGAAATATACCTGTAGCCCCTTTGTGTCGTGTGGTAGCAAGCCTGCTAGTTATTCAACAAGTGCTGGAGTAGAATCGCCCCGTGTCGATGGGCAGTATTCTTGTTTTGACATAGAGATGACAGATACACCGCAGTTACTGAATCTCATGTCGCTTGTTAACGGAGCGTCTTACAAAATTATTGGCAGTATTCCCTCACAAGGTTACAAGATAACCTCTGTTGGAGAAGTAAAAAGTGGTTCGCCCAGTGGAGGAAGTCTTGCTAGCGCTACAGCCACAAGAAAAAAAGTGGTGGTAGAAAAGAATCGTATGCCTAATTTAGGAGCGTGGTTTAATTTTGCGGTGGCTTCCGAGTCAAACAAAATTGTGGTGGAGTAGTTCGTGCTTGACACTTGCGACGCATGAAATATACTTAAAGAGGATGATTAAAAACTGCTCTACAAAAAGAAACTTCGGATTTACTCTAATTGAGTTGTTGGTGGTTATTTCCATTATTTCTATTTTGGCGGGAGCAGTTCTTTTGGTAATAAATCCCACGCTGATGCAAAGAAAAGCTAAAGAAACGGTTTTAAAGGCAAAAACTTCCCAGTTGTGCTTAGCGTTAAATGCTTGCGGTGCGGCAAGAGATAACGCAAGCCTGTGCGATACGGAGATCGAACTTGGGGTACCTTCATTAGCAACTCTGCTTGATCCTCCAACGGCTACATACACCCTTGTTCCCTCGCCCGCTACTAGTCCCAACGATACAATTGCTATCACAGGGAATTACATAACCGGAGGCACTACATGTATTTACGATTGTAATTTTAATTTTAGCGACGGGAGTATAAAAACTCTTACAAAAGGGGCAAATTGTTTGTGAAAAATTTGTCTTCTAACAGTCAACGCGGATTTACTCTGGTTGAACTGCTTATTGTTATTAGCCTTGTAGGTATTCTAAGCGGTGTTACCTTTTCAATCTTAAATCCAAAAAAACAGCGACAGGTGGCGGAGGATGGAGTCAGACAGTCTAATTTGCAAAAATACGCGTTGGGGATAGAGGCTTACGGTAATGCTAACGGAAATTATCCTGCCAATATAATTGATACTACCCCAGTTGACAACATACCAGACGATCCAGAGCTGGCAACTTTTATTTCTAAAATTCCAAACAATGAGCCCACAAGCCCTTTAACATATTCTTACGAAGCTACTGCTGATCAAACGATCTTCAGTGTTTGGGTGCCAAAGACCGGTGATGCACTGGCTTGTTTTAAGTATCAGTCCGCTTGGGGGAAAATTAAGGACTGTACGCCTTGCGATACCGCAACTGAGTGTGTTTAGGTCTCTTCTCCAACTCCAACTGAATAGGCTGATAAACATAGGTTACACATTAGATACGTGGAGTAACTTATGCTTGACACCCGCAGCACATAAAATATACTTAAAGAGGATGTTTAAAAACCGCTCTACAAAAAGAAACTCTGGATTTACTTTAATAGAACTGCTTGTTGTTATTAGCCTTGTAGGTATTCTAAGCGGTGTTACGCTTTTAATCCTAAATCCAAAAAAACAGCAACAAGTGGCAGAAGATGGGATTAGGCAGTCTAATTTGGAAAAACTCAGCTCGGGGATAGAGGCTTACGCCAGTGCTAACGGTGAATATCCCGCTCAAGATGACATGATTCCCGATTCCAACAACAAACCCACTGGACTTGAAGCCGCCGTCTTCATTTCTAAAATTCCAAACAATGAACCCACACAAGGTGTGATATACACATACTCGACGCCATCCGATAGATCTTCTTTTAGTGTTTGGGTGTCAAAAGCCAGCGATCCAGCGGCTTGTTTTAAGTATCAGTCCGATTGGGGAAAACTTAGGGACTGTACGCAATGTAGTACGGGTATTTGTTCTGCACCTACGCCGACCCCAACTTCTACATCTGCACCTACGCCAATAGCACCAACCCCAACCTTTAATCCGGCTGCTGGAGCGATCGCTTTTGGAACCACGGTTACCATAACCTCAGCCGGAGCTGATGCAATATACTACACAACAAATGGAAGTACTCCCACAACATCATCAACTAGACAGTCAACGACACCGCTTGTGATAAATGCAGCCGTAATAGTAAAAGCTTTAGCGATACGAGGAGGTTATGCTAACAGTGCTATCGGCAGTGCCACCTACACTGAAATGCTTATGGTAGTCGGTAGCATACATACGACTGCTGACTGTGTATCTGCCGGCGGAACGTTGTTCAACGTGACTGGGGATTATTACTTATGTAAATTTACGGGTGTGAATGTATCCTGTCCAACAGTTCCAACCGTGTGGACTCAATACAGTAATTGGCAACAATATAGTACGGTAGGTGGATACTGCGACACTTGTGGCCGCTTGTGCACGAGTGGACCACTCAGCTTTACTGACTCAGCTGGATATCAGTACTGGGGGGCTGGGCTATGCGAGCAATGCCCGAACTATCTAACCTCCAACTGCAGTCAGGAACAGGGGGCTTGGCACTGGCCCAACCCGGCAACTCTCAACTGGCAGGGCATCACAACAAACCCGTCTACGGAACGCATGGCCATAGGCTGCTATTAAACCGGGCGTAATATAAGAGAGGCTACGCCGCTTAATTCTCAGTCCAAAGGTTGGTTCTTGGCTGGAAAAGACCACACAAGATTCAAGTTAGTGTTTTGATTATTGACAAAGTAGCTTGTTAGGTTAAGATGGATGTAGTTATGAGAAAAGTGTCTGCCCAATATTTTAGTGGCCAAGGCTTTACTTTAATGGAGTTGTTGATATCCATTTCTTTAATTGCCATTTTAACGGGAGTTCTGTTGGCCGTGCTTAATCCCAGAGGTATTCAAGCCAAAGCTCGCGATTCGCAAAGAATTTCTGATTTGTCAAAAGTTAAAGTAGCTTTGGAAAGCTACTTTAGCGACAATAGAGGCTACCCGATTTCTGCCGGTTGGGTGGCTGTCACTTCTCTTTCAACTGCCGTTCCTCTCTTGTCACCTACATACATAAACACTCTTCCAGAGGATCCAAAAAAGACCGGGACTTTGTGTTCAGGTGCTAATTGGAGAGGCTATGCTTACAAGTCGGATGGAGTTAGCTACTTACTCGTCACAAACGTGGAGGTTGCTTCCATGGGAACCACGGGATGTCCTAATACCGTATTGGCGGGGGGTTGCAATTGCAGTTCGGGTATAGCTTATTATGCAACAGCTGATTAATTTAAAAGTTTAGAAGGAGAAAAAATGACTAATAAAGGATTTACATTAGTTGAGGTTTTGGTTGCGGTAGGTGTTTTGGCTACTGCGTCTGTGGCTTTTCTACCGTCGTACACAAATTCATTGAACGAGAAGAAATTACAGCAATCCGTTGATGCGGTTAAAGATGCAACTGCTACAGCCCGAAATAGAGCTCTTGCGGAAGTTGGCGGTCCTGGTGCAAGTGACGCTGTAAAATATAAATATTCAGGGGTTAAGTTTGAAAACGGTTCTGGGACATACTACCAATTTAGGTCAGATATTGCCACGCCTGGGGCATGTGGTGGAACAGGTGAAGTTCCAGGCGAACCTCCGGCGAGCGCAAATGTCGTTGTAGATTCTACTAAGACGCTTCCAAACGAAGTAGTGGCTAGGATTGCTTCTGCTGATTCGCCACTGTGCGTATTTTTTGCATTCAAAACGGCGGAGGCTGTAGCAACAAGAAGATCAAGCAATGCGGTTACCTGCTCAAACTAAAAACTTTAGAGGATATGCTCTTATAGAAATCTTGCTGGCTTTTGGGGTATCGGTTGTTGTTATATTGGCAATGGTTTCTTTAGCTGCTGTTACTGTTAAGGCTGCAACTACCAACAAGGCTTATGCGGAGGCGGGAAAGACAGCACAAAGTCAGGCAGAGCGACTAAAATTACTACGCGACACTTCCACATGGTCGACTTTTGTAGCCACAATGTATAATAATTGTAAAGGTAGTTATTGCCACATTGATTCAAGTGGAGCTGCCCAAAGCGGTTCAAGTTCTGTGGGTACAGGTCCGTCGGTTGTTACATACTACTTTACTACCGATGTTGCTAGTCTTGACGCTAAAGAATTTAAGTATACCGTTGGTGCGGACTGGAATGTCTCTAATGTGGCAAAAAGCTATAAGATAGAGGGGTTGCTATCGGATTGGAGGTCGTTATGAAAAAGTCTCAAAAGGGTTTTACGCTTGTGGAACTGTTAATTTCTGTTAGTCTTTTGGCAATTGTGTCGTTGGTTTCTGTAAATATTATTGTTGCCCTGTTAAGAAGTTCAGTTAAGGCACAGATGGCTATTGACATTGAACAAGCCTCCAGTTTTGTTTTCCTAAAAATGGAGAACGACATTAAAAAGTCCTATAACGCCGAAATATTGCCATCAGGAAAAACACTTACCTTGTATCAGGGTTCTCCTACCTCCCCTGTTACGATAACCTACAAGATAGCGTTTGGTGCTTCCGACTGTAGTAGTGCAAACATGGGTTGCGTGCTTTTGAATACGATCAAGCTTACCGACGATACTTTAGTAGATGAAAAACCAACCCTATCTGCAGTGTCTGTTGATTCAGCGAGTTCGGGGTTTACGCTGGTAACGGCATCCGGAAAGACAACGGCAGTAAATATAACCATAAAGTTTGTTAAGCCAAACAATTCTGGCGCAAAAATGTTTAACGCAGAAACAACGCTTGACACAACAGTTGTTTTACGCGGAAGTTACTAGTAAAATATTCCCATGCCCGCAGTAATTGGTTTAGATATAGGTCACACCTCATATAGAGCAGTAGAAGTCGACTACAAAAAAGTTGCTGGTGCTAAAAAACCGATACTAACTAAAGCCTTAATTTGTGAGTCGTGCCCGAACAAAGACCCCAAAGAGTCAACGGAAAATTTAAAGGAATTTGTTGGAAGCGCAGGCTTTTCCACCAAAAATGTGGTTTTATCACTTCCCGAGTCAAGCGTTTTTACTACCATATTAAGTTTACCCTTTAAAACCGACAAAGAGATAAAGGGGTACTTGGACATTCAGGGGGGCAAGATCTTTCCAAGACCTTTAGCGGAACTTGTTTATAGTTTTGAAAACCTAGGTCCTAACGAGCAAAACAAAGAGGAAACAGAGGTTAATGTAGTGGCTTGCGGAAAAGAATATGTAGAGAAACTCATAGAAACCGCGCGTACGGTCGGTTTAAAGGCGGTTTCCGTGGAGTCGGACAGCTTTTCTATTGTAAGGGCTTTGGTAAGAGGTCAATATTTACAACCAAACGAAGCAATTTTAGTCGTAAATGTGGGTTCAATGGGTACAGATATGATGGTGATTAGAAAAGGTAATGTTAGATTTTCTAGAAATGTTTCTTTAGGTGGCGACTTTTTTAACAAAGCTATAGCGCAGGGTTTAGACATTACGGAAGAACAAGCGGAGGAATATAGGAAAAGTTATGGTTTGGACGCCGAACTTTTGGACGGAAAGATACGGCAGGTTGTATTGCCCGTGGCAGAAACTTTAATTAACGAGATTAAACGAACCATGAATTTTTATACCACTCGTAACAACTACTGCACCTTTAATAGGGTACTTTATTCCGGAGGTGCGGCCACTATGCCGGGACTTTTAGGTTATAGTGCGGAAAATCTAAACATTGAGGTGGAACTTGCCAACCCGTTTGCTAATTTAGAGTTCTCTTCTAAATTGTTACCAGAAAAAGAAAAGTTAATAAATTTAGGTCCGCTGTATACGGTTGCGGTGGGTCTTGCATTAAAGGAAATTGTCTAATATAGTATAGATATGCTCACAGGAATTAATCTTACTCCCCCACAGGAGATTAAAAGGCAAAAGACCCAGTACATAGTTGGTACCTCTATTAAAACCTCTTTATTGCTTTTTGCTATTCTACTTGCTGTGGCAGGTTTCCTTTTTTATAAATCGAGTCGACTAAAAAGTCAGCTTACCTCTTTAGACCAACAAAAAACCGATTTTACCGCCCAAAAAGACAGCATGAAGGAAGTGGAGGAATACTCTAAGAAGCTTTCCGGCAAGTATTTTCTTCTGCAAAAGTATCTTCAAAGTCGCGTAAAATATTCCGCTGTTTTAACAGAGCTTTTAGCTAGAGTTCCGGAAAACGTGGTTTTGGAAAGCATTGGCTTTGAAGGGTCAGGCAAGAAAGCCCGAATTACTGGTTCGTCCAAGGATTTAGTGGACGTGTCCACCTTAGTTAATCGATTCGCCAAGGAAGGCAACGCGTCTACGGAGTCGGCGGTTAGTTTAAGTGGAAAAAACGCGTTTTCGGAGGTGTCGCTGGATTCTTTAAATGTTAATGAAGGAAAATCCGTGGAATACACTGTTTCTTTTAAAATTAATGAGGAGAATTTTTTAAAATGATGTTGCCCAATAAATTTAATTTTGGCTTGGACTCGCGTACTAGAAATTATGCGGGTGAGGCGGTGGAAGCTCTGTTAAACTTTATGGTTCCAATAATTTTGGTTGCGTTGTCTTTAGCCACTTTTGCCTTGTACATCTCCCCTACATATAAATCTTTGCCGATTTTGAATGAGGAGATTAATACTAAAACGCAGGAGGTTTCTGTGTTGCAGGCTAAGGTTGACCAATTAAAATCTCTTCAAGACAATAAGAACCTGGTGGTGAGCGACTTGGTTAAGATGTCTTGGGCGCTTGAGGAGCGTGACAAAGTACCTGAACTTTCTGAACAAGTACGCCTTATGAGTAAGGACGCAGGAGTGGTTTTTAGCTCCTTGGATTATTCCAATACTAACAGAGGTAACAGCACTCCCGTTACTGCGCCGTCTGCTGGAATTACTCCAGACCCCGAGCTTTATCGGGAAGAAAAAGTTAATGTTTCTGTGAATTCTACCAATTTGTCTGAGCTTATTAAGTTTTTAAAGATTTCGGAAAATTCTATTAGACTCTTTAGGATAGAAAGTTTGCGAATTTCTACACGAGAAAAGGTTAGAGCTGCAACTCTCGTAATGTCATCGCCTTATTTGAACCCTAGTTTTTCAAGCTATTCTCAAAGTGCCGCACCTATTGACCTTAAAAATGTTGTGTATCGAGATTTTATGACCGATCTTGATTCCTTTAGCAACTACGCGCAAAAAATTGATTCTACATTGCCAAAGATTTAAGAGGATTGTTTACAACGATTAAGCCTACCCGACTATCAATATCAGGCTTTAATAAGCTTATGCAACGGTTGAAACAGTCTTTCACTGCAGTTTTTTTTGCATTCTTATTTATCTTATCATGTTGGTTGATGTTTCATACTTTTGGTTATGATGAAAAAAATCAAAGTATGAGGATTGCTAGTAAGGTTAATAGCGATTTTATTTCACACATCGCTCTTATTAGATCCTTTTCCTTGGGAGATAATCTTACCCGGGTGTTACAAGCAAAGATTCCTGAGTACCCACTTTTCCCGGGGGAGCCTATTCGTTACCACTTTCTTTTTTATATGTTTATCGGAGTCTTGGAAAAGCTAGGGTTGCGTATCGACTGGGCATTAAATGTGCCAAGTATTATTGGTTTTTTTTCTCTTTTGACGATGATTTTCTTTCTATCGAAAACGATTTTTAAAAATATAGCCATTTCAATTCTTTCTGTATTATTTTTTTTGTTTAACGGTTCTTTGGCATTTATAAGGTTTTTTACTATAAATCCATTTTCTTCTCACTCTCTGAAGGATATATGCAATAATTCAGTATTTCCGGCTTTTGCTCCTTGGGGTCCCGGAGAAATCACAGCTTTTTGGAATCTTAATATCTATACGAATCAAAGGCATTTAGCAGGTGCTTTTGGTTTAATTCTATTGTTTATTCTTACAGCTTTATTTTTGGAGAATAAACCCTGGAAAAAACAAAGACCTTGGTCTATTGTTTGGGGTTTGACATTATCGATATTCCCGTATTTTCACCAGCCGTCCCTGCTAATTTTGGCAATAATTATGTTGTCCTACTGGTTTTTATTTCCTCCGTTAAGAAGATATCTTACAGTTGCTGGGTTGCTGGGTATTTTTGTAGTAGTGCCCCAGATTATTGGAGTCAAGCACGGACCTTCCTTGGTAAATTGGTATCCGGGTTACCTTATACACGATTCCTTAAATATCAAGCATTTCCTTTCCTACTGGTGGCAAAATCTGGGTCTTCACAGTCTTATTATTCCAATTGGATTTTTAGCAGCCTCTGTAAAGGTTAAAAAGATATTTTTTCCATTTTTTCCAATATTTATTATATCCAATTTATTGACTTTTGCTCCCGAGACTGCGGCAAATCATAAATTTTTTAACTTTATTTTGATTATGGGAAATATGCTCACTGCCTACACACTTGTTCTGTTCCTTAAAGGGCTATTAAAGCTCAACAACCTACTTATACGTTTTCTTGGTTTCTTAAGCTTATTCATACTATCCTTTTTTCTCGTTTTTTCGGGGATTATTGATTTTTTTGCTATTAAGAACGACGATATTGGATTGTGGCCGGACGTTAACTCTCACCCCTTGGCTCGTTGGGCACTTTATAACACCAATCCATACGATACAATATTAAACGCTGACTACATTAGCCCCATTTCTTTATCAGGTAGAAAAATATTTTTAGGCTGGCCGTATTTTTCGTGGAGTGCCGGATATGATACAAAATTGAGAATAAAGATAAAGCGCGACATTTTTGAGGCGGAATCTGTACAAGATCAATGCATCCTTCTGAGAAAATACGGTCTAAGTTATACTGTTCTTGTTAGTCCCCCGGAACAACTAGACTTTATACCAAATTATTCCATCTTTTTATTAAACGGCGATCCGGTATTTAGAACGACATACGGCGGTATAGAATACTCGGTTTATGATACTGAGTCCTATTGCGACGGTGTATAATTTTGCAATAATGGCCTTTCAATTGATTATTATAAATTTAGTGGTGGGTATTATTAGCTTCCCGGTTACCTGCCTTTTCTTTAAAAAACTTTCTGACAAAGGATACGCATTAGCCCACCTGCTTGGCTGGTTTAGCATATCTTACATATCTTTTTTCTCTTCCCACCTGGGGATTCCGGTTTACTACACAAAATATTTAGCTTTTTTTATCTGGCTGGGAATAAATCTATATATAGAAGTTAAATACAGACCTCTTAGAAATAATCTTACTTTATCCAATATACTAATAACCCAGGGGGTTTTTCTATTCTTCGCTACGCTCTGGTATTTTGCAAGAATAGGCGACTTTAGGCTAAATACCATAGAACGCACCCCCGATTTTGGGATTATCAAGTCATTATTTAACACCACAGCCCTTCCGCCTACTGACATTTGGTTAGCAGGAAAAACTATAAATTACTATTATTTTGGCCATTATGTTGCTTTTGTAATGATGTCTCTTTCAGGTGTCGATCCTGTAGCTGGTTTCTTTTTAATTATTTTATGGATGTTTGGTACTTATGCGGCAAGTCTTTATAGGTTTGGGAAAGATTTATTTAATTTTGCGACAGGGAGAAACTATCTTTCAATGTTGTCCGGTTTTATGACCGTCTTTTTTGTTTTGTTTGCCGGAAACTTATACGCGGTAAAGTATTTATGGACAAAAGATTTTTGGTATCCAGAACCTACACGGTTTATAGAAGGTACTATTACGGAAATTCCGTTTTACAGTTTTTTTATTTCAGATCTTCACGCCCATGTTTGGGGATTAGGTATAGGGATTATGGTTTTATTTACTCTTCTAATATTGTGGTACAACAATAAAACAACTCCGTTATACAAAAATTATTACGTGTATTTCACCGCGTTTCTTTTGGGGTTGGCGTTAATTACTAATACATGGGACGTGCTTACTCTAGGTTTATTATCAGGAGTTGTGATTTTTGTTAAGTATGTAAAACATCCGCTTACTTGGAAAGACTTTGGCGCCCTGTTTCTGAACGCCTTTATTATTTTACTTGTTTCAATAGTTTGGCTTATTTCCTATAAACAAGAAGGATCCACTGGTATTGGTATGGTAAATGAGGCTTCCGGGCTTTGGAATTTATTTTTAAATTGGGGAGGATTTGTAATACCGGCTGCGGTATTTTCCATCATTTATAGTTATAAATTTGTCAAAAGTCACACTCTCATCTTTATTGTCTATTTTGTTTCGCTGTTTCTCATTGTTTTAACTGAAGTATTCTTTGTTAAAGATGTAATGTCCCAAGGTCCTTTTCAAAGGGCTAATACGGTATTTAAAGTATATATGCAAGTTTGGATTTGGTTGGGAGCAGTATCAGGTGTGGTTTTCACAATAGTCTTATTTCCGGCAGTAGCTTATTTAAGACTAAACAAAAGCGTTATGTATGCTGCGCGGCTTGCCGTGCTGGTAGTTACACTCTCTCTTGTAGGTTACCCAATTATGACATCCAAACAAACAATAATCCCAAAATTTAATAGAAGCGTGTATGCCGGAGTGTCTTTTTTTTCCGATGGATATCCGGCCGATTATAAGGCCTACCTGTTTTTAAAGAACATTCAAGACAGTCTCCCTAATGGGAAGAAACAAAAAGTTATTATAGAAGCACCAGGGGAAAGTTTTCGTGACGAGAATTTATTCTCGTCATATTTAGGATGGTCCACTATTCTTGGGTGGGGTGGACATGTATGGACATATAGAGGAACCCCTGTTTATTTGGAGGAGAGAAGTTTGGAGTTAAACGAGGTTTATGCGGGAACAGACGTGTTGTTGTCAATTAGTATCCTAAAGAAATATAAAGTCGATTATATAATTGTGGGCAGTGTGGAGAAACGGAAATATCCAAATTTAAATATGCAGAAGCTGCTTTCCTTGGGTAACAAAATCTATGATGAAGATGGTACAACCATAATTGAAGTGGTTGATGCGATTCTTTTTAATCCATACCAATCAGTCCCGACAATGAGCGTCCGATAGACACATAAGAAGTGTCAATTCCCATAACTTTGCAAGCTTTAGCTGCCGTACGGATGGAATTGTTGCAACTTCTTTCGTCCGGATAAATATGAGACATATTCACCGTAAATAAATTGCTAATAGGAGTTTTGCATGACAGCACCTTTTTAGAAAAATTTAAGTTGCAGACAGTAGCAGCAGTTTTTGTTTTAAAAAGGTAAGTATTTTTAACAATAGATTTGCTAAATTTTGGATAGATTTTGCAAAGATCTGCGGACATTATCCTTTCAACCTCCGCATTGTCTAAATTGGCAATTTCCTCGTTGGGACTAAAGTACCTGGATAAATAAACGATGTGGCTGTTATTATAGTTATCAGCTGATATCAAATTGGTGTGTTCGATAACTCCGCCAAAACTAAAATCTTTCTCGGCAATATTTAACCAATAAATCTTGCTTAAAGGCTCCGTTAATTCATAAATGAAGCACATGGCTCCAAAGTACTCAATTTTAGATAGATCCTTGGCATATTCTGTATTTATTCCCTTGACTAGCTTCGATAAGTAACATGTTGGTATGGTTGAGACAAAGACATCTCCTGAAAAATCTCCGTTTTGTGTGGCGATCTTCTTGATTATTCCGTTTTCAGTGATAAATTTTTCAGCTCTTACATCTGTTATTAATTTAACATTCTGACTTTGCAGTTTACTTGTTAAAGCTTTAAGTAGCACATCTGTACTGCCCTTTAGATATCCCAATTTCTCCCTACCACCTTTTCTGGAATTTACTCTTTGAGACAGCCGACCTATCATCCAGGATACTGGAACCTTGTTGTAATAAGAACCGAACTTTGCTCTAAGTAGGGGTTCCCAGATAATTTTTGTTACATTCTTACCGGCATATTTTATAAACCAATCATAGGTGGAAAAGTTTTCGTAGTCTTTCCAGTTAGCCATTTTTGATAAATAAAGACTGGTTGCACCAAACCTTATTTTATCTTCTATATTTAAACAATTCATTTTTAGTAGATCAAGAGGTCCGTTGAAGTTGTATATTTTCCCGTTGGAAAACACACCCATACTACTGTTTTGATACATAAGTTTATCTGAGATGCCAAGTTCTTTAAGAAGCCAAAGAAATTCCGTGTCGTGAGTAAAAAAATGGTGATAGAATTTCTCCAATCTGCCGCCGCCAACTTCAAAGGTACTCATTAAGCCACCAACTTTATTGCTTGCTTCTAAAACAGTAACCTTATATCCCATGCGTGAGGCAAAATAAGCGCAGGATAGACCCGTTAAGCCGCCGCCAATAATTACTAGTTCTCTCATGAATCCAGTCCCACCTTTTCTCTAATTATCCAATGCGGTCGTCCTTTTACCTCGTCGTAAATTCTACTTAAATAACTTCCAATAATTCCTAAAAATATCAACTGTATTCCCCCCAGAAAGAGGATAGATATTAATGTTGTAGCGTAACCGGGTACAGGGCCAAGACCGATTTTTGCAAAGGAGTTACTAAACAACTTTTGAAGTAAAGTAAAAATTGCGCCTATTAACGCCAAGCCGGAAACAACCAACCCAAAATAAGAAGCCATTGTTAGAGGTATGGTGGAAAAAGAGAATACTCCGTCAAAAGCAAGTTTTAATAATTTCTTAAACGGATATTTGGTCTCACCCGCAAGTCGCTCCGACCTTTCATATTCCAGTCCGACTTGTTTAAAACCACTCCATGCTCTTAAGCCCCTAACAAAACGATTTCTTTCAGGCATATTTCTTAAGACCTCCACAACTTTTTTGTCCATGAGGGAAAAGTCGCCGGAGTCTAATGGAATATTAAAATCCACCAGCTTTGATAAAATCCTATAGAATGCCTTGTATCCCAGTCTTTTAAATAATCCCTCTTTTCTTTTGGTTCTTATAGCATAAACAACATCGTATCCCTCTTCCCACTTAGATATATATCGGTGCAGCTCTTCCGGTGGATCTTGCAAGTCAGCATCCATTACAATTACGGCATCTCCGTGTGCGTGATAAAGTCCACACGAGATGGCAGTTTGGTGACCAAAATTGCGGGAAAATGATAGCGCTTTCCATCTTGGGTCTTTTTCACTCTGAGTCTTTAACTTATGCCAGGTAGAATCTTTTGATCCATCGTCAACGCAGACAGCTTCCCACTCTTTTTTCCACGATTCTGCAGATTTTGTGACTCTTTTAAACAGCTGATCTAAGACTTCTTCCTCGTTGTAGCAAGGAATAACTATTGATATTTTCTTTTCCATAAGTATGTAGAAATTATAAACCCTACTGGCAGAGTATCCAACTTCTTTAGAGGCTCGAATCGGAATTAGCGCCTTTCCACCTTTTTATGTTTTCGTGATGACCTGAAAGTAACTCCGCGGGGACTCTTAAACCCCTCCACTCTTCTGGGCGACTATATTGTGGGTGCTCGGTTTGGTTGGGCTGATTGAGATTAAATGATTCGTTTGCAAGCGCTTCCTGATTTTCTATGGCACCTGGGATCAAACGCGTAACGCTCTCGATTATAGCCATAGAGGCTACTTCCCCACCCGACAGTACATAATTGCCAATGGATATTTCTTGAGTGCGGGTACTTGCGATTGGGCTGATAGGATTAATAAGGTAATCCATGACTCTTTGATCTATCCCTTCGTACCGTCCGCACACAAGTATTAAATTTTTAGCTGTCGATAGTTGGACCGCAGTGGCTTGGTTGTAGGTTTTTCCTTTAGGTGTGAGAAAAATAATATCCGCGGGTTCGTCAGTCAATGTTTTGTCCAGCCCCGACTTTATAGCATCAAAAATGGGTTCGGGGCGCAGGATCATACCGGGACCGCCACCGTAAGGTAGTGAGTCAACGGTGCCTCGCTTATCAATAGCAAAGTCGCGCAAATTTATAAAGTCAATCTGCAAAAGCCCCTTTTCCACTGCCCGACTAATGGGCAAATGTGTTAAATGTGCGGTGAAAATGTCGGGAAAAAGAGTTATTACGCTAATGTGTAATGACGAGGCTTTTTTAAGCATTTTGTGCAACGGATTCGGTGTTCATCATCGAACGGTCTTTATCTACTAGCTCCACATCAACCCAAACGCCTTCTTTTACGGCCTTGGCTTTGGCAAGAGATCTTATACTGTTTATTGTGCGTCCTTCCTTCCCTATTACAAAGCCCATGTCTGCTTGGTCCACGGCTATGCTGTACCTTAAATTTGTTCCTTCAATTAATTCAGTTATCGCTACGGAATCGGGGTTTTTGACGACATTTTTAACTAGAAACTCGATAAATTCTTTCATTTACTCCTCCACCGCAACCACTTTGTCTTCTTTATCTCCGGACTTCTCTGCTTTAGGGTTATACTTTACATACTTATAGGTGCCTTCTATCATTTTCTTTACTGGGTCCGTAATAAGTGCGCCTTTCTTAACCCACTCGTCCAGTTTAGCTTTATCGATAACTGGCTTTCCGCCCATGGTAGGGTTAAAGTCGCCTAAAATGTCCAAATACTTTCCGTTTCTTTTAGTTCGGGTTTGCGCCACCACCACTTTATAAGCCGGCGCATTCTTTTTTCCTGTTTTTGCTAATCTTATCTTTATAGACATAACTGCGGTATTCTATCAGCCGTTTGTAATTTTATCAAGACCGTTATTAGCGGCTTCCATTTCCGCACGCTGTTTGCTTTTGCCTATGCCCTCGCCAAAAACCTTTCCTCCCACTTTAACCTCAATTTTAAATGTCTTGTCGTGGTCTAATCCCCAAGAGTCGACCAGGTGATATTCTGGCGTAAAACCAAGCTTTTCCTGTGCCAGTTCCTGAAATTTGCTTTTTGCGTCCTTATATTTTTCCTCCCTCACAATGTCATCAATCTTATACAAAAGTTCCCGCTCCAAAAATTGTCTACAGAATTCGAGTCCGTTTTGAGTGTAAAGCGCCCCTAAAACCGCCTCAAAAGTATTGGCCAAAATGTACTCACGATCCCGTCCGCCCGTGGCTTCTTCCCCCTTGGACAAAAGTAAAAACGCGCCATAGCCCAATCTTTTTGACTCATAGGCGAGTGAGGGTGTGCAGACCATGGCAGATCTGTAATTAGTGAGGTCGCCTTCCGGAAGTTGTGTAAATTTTTTGTATAAAAACTCGCTCGACAAAAGTTGCAATACCGCGTCGCCCAAAAATTCTAATCGTTCATTGGAAACAAGCCCGTTGTTATGGTGTTCGTTAAGGTATGACCTGTGAGTAAAAGCAGTTTCAAAAAGTCGTATAGAAATTTCATCCGGTAGTCCTAAAATTTTTGATAAAGGTTCAAAATCCATAAGCCCCCCCCGTTACTCCAGCTTTTCTTCTAGCGCGTCAAAAAGGTCTTTAACGCTTTCAATTTCGCTTTGTTGTTCAAGCAGATCAATTTTAAAAAGATCTTCCAGCTCTTCCAGAATTTCTGTAAGTTCCAGTTCGCCTAGGTTTAGATCGTCGCCAAAAAACATGTCGTCCAAAATTTCTTTTGTCTCCAAACCCGCTTTATGGGCAATGATCTGTTTGACCTTTTCTTTATGACTGCTGTTTTTCATGATCGTTCGTCATGGCGGTTGCCACGCTACCTAAAACCCCGTTCACAAACTTGCTGGAATTTTCACCTCCAAATTCCTTTGCCAGCTCCACCGCCTCGTTTATAGCCACACTAGTGTTAACTTTGGCGTTTATAACTTCATAAACTGCTACGCGCAATATTGCCAAATCTATTTTAGCAATCCTGTCAAGAGGCCATTCGGGTGCACATTTGGTGATAACGGCATCGATTTTCTCAATATCAGCTTTTACCCCGTCTACTAAACTCTTTAAAAGTTCTAAATCTGCCTGTGCAGTTTGTGGCATGTGAACCACCAACTCATCCGGAATGTCACCAGTACCACCAAAAAATTCCGCGTAAAGTTTTAAAAGGGCTAATTTTCTGGCCTGGTGCCTAGGATCTATTTTCATAGAAAAGAGCTTGCTCACTTTTTGCATTTTGGACAGACGTGATGCGGAAGTTTTGCTCCTCCGCACTCCTTGCACTTTATCGTGTTTATTGCCGACCTCTTATAATGTGAGTTTCTTTTTATCCTCACTTTACTCTTGCTAGTTTTTCTTTTTGGGACTTGCATGGTGCTATCTAAAAGGATTTTG
>JBBAAW010000008.1:0-37886 GCA_041658075.1 Patescibacteria group bacterium | reverse complement strand
CACAAAACCCCGACGGCAATAATAATCAAGGTGGCAGCGGTAACACATCCGGCCAAGGGCCTGTTGAGGGTGAAGTTGTGAACTAAAAGTCAATTGCATTTATCACGCGACGTATTAAATCCCCGCTTCTTTAAGCGGGGACTTTAATAATACTCAACAACTAAGGTTTGACAATTACCCTTCTTCGAAGTTTAATTCACCCAGCGGTCAGATAAAGGAGAAAAAATGGTCACTGAGAGACTTTGGCAACACGGCGAGACCGGAGTCGCCAGCCAGGTAGTCCAATGCAGTACAACTTACGGAACCAGAGCAGACCCGCTGTCCAAAGACGAAGCGGTCACCTACGAGAGAACAACCTCTTTCGGAAAACTTCTCTTTCGAAGGAAAGGCGGAGAGATGGTAGCGCTGGATGAAGAGGCTGCAAAAAAACTAACAAGAAAGAGTTAGACGCGTAACTCCTTGCGTATCCCACAGACCGCCACGCAAGGAGTTCTCATTTAGACAGCATGCCGTCGTGACACACAACAATCACGATTTGACAATTCCCATCATCTAAAGTTAAATTCACCCAGCGGCCGCAAGGAGGTTAGTGTGACATCTAGAGTCGTATACGTCGTGGTTAAACAGATTACGGCCGAGACCTCCATCGGCAAAAGTGTGATTATCCCGATAGGCGAGCGGTTGGAATACGATGGTACTTCAGATGCTCAAGCGATCTTCTGGAGACCGAATAACCACAGCTTCGTCTACCGTCCTGCGAGTGAGGCAAAAAAGGACCTACGTCCACTGAGCGAATGACGGTGACGATGCACAGCTCTTTGCGAATCCAAAGGCCGCAACGCAGAGAGCTGTTTCTTTTTTATTTAGGCCAAGATGAAACAATCAGAGGAGTAGCATCCTCTTTAGGCAAGTTCGACCAAATTTCTTCCGTAATAAAAGGCATAAAGGGATGAAGCAGCTTTAAACAGTTCAGGAAAACGTGCCGAAATACCGCGAGCGCGGCGTCTTTATCTTCACGGGACTTTAGATTCTCTAAATATCGGCTGGCCAGTTCATCCCACATAAAATGATATATCCCCTCTGCCGCGTCGGCAAAACGGTACTTATCTAAATTCTCATTTACGGACTTAGTGAGTGCATTTAATCCGTCGATAATTTTCTTATCGGCTTCAACTAATTCAGCATGCTGCTCATCTGAATAAAAATTCAATTCCTTACCCGCGCTCTGCTTATACGTATCTGACTCCATTAAGAAAAACCTTGCCATGTTCCAAACTTTATTGGCAAAATTCCTATAGGCAATAACTTTATCTTTAGGAAAGGCGAAATCCTTGCCGTTGGCTGTCCCAAATATTAACCCCATCCTTAGTGCGTCAACGCCGTACTTTTCAAAATACTCATCCGGATCAATATTATTCCCAAGGTTTTTACTCATCTTTTTTCCATCCACTGCTCGCACCATCCCATGTAGATAAACATCTTTAAAGGGAGACTTTCCGGTAGCATAAATTCCAAACATTACCATCCTGGAAACCCAACGCGTTACAATCTCCCAGCCTGTTTCCAAAACATTCGTTGGATAATAGTACTTAAAATCATCGGAGTCCGGATATCCAAGGGTGATTAATGGCCATTGGCCGCTGGAAAACCAAGTATCAAAAGTGTCTGTTTCCTGAAGATAATCATCACCCGGACATGTCTCAGAAATAACGTATTTAGTATTCTTTGCCGCGGTCACTCTCTGTAGGCCGTTTTTTACCTCGTCAAAGTCAAAGTCGCTCAATTTCCCAAATTTATAATTTCCGTCTTTATCTAAAAAGGCTACTTCCAAAGTGGGATTTTCTTTTGCACTGTACCAAGCCGGAATTCTAATCCCCCAAACCACCTGTCGGGAAATGGCCCAATCGTGCATATTTTCCACCCACCTGGTGTAAGTAACTTCTCGCCATTTAGGATAAATATTCAATTCTCCGTTTTCCACTACCTCCAAAGCTTTTTTCTTTAACGAGTCGACCTTAATAAACCAGTTAGGCACCGGCAACATCTCAATGTAATCGTTACTTCTATAGTCAACCGGAACAGTGTGCGTATAGTTTTGATCGACTTTTTCAACTAGCCCCATGGACGTTAAATCCTCAATTGCTTGTTTTCGGGCTTCCGCGATCTTTAGTCCCTTATACTTCCCCGCGTTTTCATTCATGCGACCGTCCAACCCCATCACGCTTTTTACTTGTAAACCGTGTCGCAAACCGATTTCATAATCATTCTTATCGTGCGCGGGCGTGACCTTTAAAACGCCTGTGCCAAAGGCCGAATCCACATAAGAGTCGGCAATTACTTTTAACTTTTGCTCACCCAGAGGATCTGTAAAGCTGATCTCCTGGCCGATATATTTTTTATAGCGCTCGTCGTTAGGATTTACCGCCAACGCCGTGTCCCCCCATTTAGTTTCTGGCCGTACGGTTGCTACCGTAAGCGGACCGTATTTTATGTAATACAAAGGATCTATCTTTTCCACAAAAACCACTTCCGCGTCAGAAAAAGTCGTTCCCCATTTAAAAGAATAGTTCACCACGTAGTCGTCACGATAAATTAGTCCATCTTTGTGCATTTTTTCAAAAGTCGACTGAACAATTTTTAGACTTTGCGGGTCCAGAGTAAATCTATAGCGACTCCAATCCACGCTCGCTCCCATTTGTCGTATCTGACCTTCTATCAGATAACGATTTTTTTGCACAAAATCCCAAATTTTTTGATAAAGAGTGTTGCGGTCAAAATCAAAGCGCGACTTTCCTTCTTTCTTAAGTTCACGCTCAAAAGTAGTTTGGGTTTCAAAACCCGCGTGGTCTGTTCCCGGAACCCAAAGGGCACTAAGGCCTTGCATGCGCTTCCAACGAATCAAGATGTCCTCAATAGCAATCATTAACACATTACCCATATGCATTTTTCCACTGGCATTAGGCGGAGGCAAGATTATTGTGTAAGGCTTTTTGGCAGGATCACGCTCCGCCTTAAAATAACCCCCCTCTTCCCACATTTTATAAATTTTGGATTCCACGCTTTTGTGGTCATACTTTGACTCCATTGGCATAACGCAAATTATACATTATTATAAAGAGGTAGACATAGGAAACTGCCCAGATGCAAATATTTACGCAAATTAGTTTAATACTAGCCGTTGCCGCTACACTGTCCGTCTTAGCACGACTTTTAAAACAGCCTGCCATATTGGCCTATGTCATCACGGGATTCCTGTGCGCCACCTATTTTTTACAGGTAGGCAACTTGGGGGCAAACGACACCTTCTCCACCTTTTCCGATCTTGGCATAGCTATTTTGCTTTTTATCGTGGGAATTAATCTTAGTCCAAAAGCCATTAAAACGGTAGGAAAAAACGCCTTTCTGGCCGGCGCCGGACAGATGATTTTTACCACTTTTGCGGGCTACCTATTGGCAAAATTTCTGGGCTTTGATCCTATCCCTGCCATAATCATGGCCGTTGCTTTCTCCTTTAGCAGCACCATTATCGTCTTAAAATTATTAGGCGACTTAGGAGACTTAGAAAAACTTCACTCCAGACTGGCTATCGGCATACTTTTACTTCAAGATTTAACCGCCTCCATCTGTCTTATATTTCTCACAACTTTGGACAAGTCCAGTCAGGGTAGCCTACTTATAGCCACACTTTTCCTAAAAGGAGTGGTAGTGTCTTTACTTGTCTGGCTTATAAGCACCAAATTTCTAGGCCGACTTTCTAAGTTCTTTGCCCAATCGCAGGAAAACTTATTTATCTTTTCTATTGCCTGGGGTTTTGGAATTTCCTCCCTTTTTGCAGAAATTGGGTTTTCTAAGGAAATCGGCGCATTGGTTGCCGGAGTTGCACTTTCCACACTCCCTTACAGCGCAGAAATATCTTCAAAACTACGACCCTTGCGCGATTTTTTTGTGATTCTGTTTTTTATTGCTTTAGGTTCAAAGATTGAGTCTGCAGAAGTCCTACAATTTCTACCTCAAATTATAATTCTTTCGGTTTTTGTGGTGCTGGTTAAACCTGTTATTACAGCTTTAAATCTAAGACTTCTTGGTTACCATAGAAAAATCGCATTTAAAACCGGAGTGAGTCTTGCTCAAATTAGTGAATTTTCTTTGGTTTTGGTGTTGCTTGCGCAAAAATTAAATTTTGTGGACGGAAATATTGTGCAAATTACGACCCTAGTGTGCGTTGTTACAATTACTCTATCGTCGTATCTAATTAAATTTAGCAACGGAATTTATGCATTACTCAATAAGATAATTAAACCCACAAAGTGGAGCGATAAAGATGCTTTAGAGGCAGATAAGCCGGCCTACGATGTAATCTTATTTGGATGCAACAGAGTAGGATGGGATTTTGTTAAAGCGTTCAAGAATTTAGGTATGGGTTTCTTGGCTGTAGATTTCAATCCGGAAACGCTGGAGGAGCTTAAGAAAAAAAATATAAACTGCATTTATGGCGACGCAGAAGACGTGGAATTCTTAGATGAGCTTAACGTAGCGCAAGCCCGAATGGTAATTTCAACCATCCCAGACTATGAAACTAACATCTTATTACTGGGGGAAATTAGAAAGACAAATCAAGAATCGGCAGTAGTTTTGATTTCCTATAATGTGGACGACGCGTTAACCTTTTATAAAAAGGGCGCTACTTATGTAATTTTGCCCCATTTTATTTCTGCCCAACACGCTATGCAGCTTTTGGAAGAATTTGGCATAAATCATAAAAGTTTTGAGAATGAAAAAAACAACCACATTCTGTATTTGAACGAACGCAAGAACATGGGACACGCCCACCCACCACACTAAATAGTATATAATTACACCGTCGCAAGGGCCGTTAGCTCAGTTGGTAGAGCGCTGCATTCGCATTGCAGAGATCGGCGGTTCGATTCCGCCACGGTCCACCAACCTTGTCACATAGAACTTTGAGCCAACTAACTACTTTAATTAATGTGCAAGAATCTCCCAATAATTATCTTTGGAAATAATTTTTACGGTGTCCAACATCATAGAGTATTCTCTCTTAAAGCTATCTAAATTCTTTGCTGTTTTCCCCAGTTTCCAAGAATATTTAACCTCGTACGCACAAAGCCTGCTACTGGACTTCTCAATTACAAAATCAACCTCGGTTTGGTTAATTGTTCTCCAATATTTTACATTTTGTTCACCGTAAAGCCCGAACAACTGTATAGCTACAGCGTTTTCAAAAAGCACCCCTTTTTCAAATATCAGGTTACTGTCACTTAGCTTGTTCAAGACCGCATTTCTAATCCCCAAATCGTTAAAATATATCTTTGGCCGGTGGGTCAGCTCCTTAGCTTTATTCTTATGAAAAGGGTAAATATTTGAAATTACAAAAGTCTTCTTTAAAGCCTCAATGTTTTTAAGCACTTCGGTTTTAGAAAGTTGCGTAAGTTTGGCGATATTTTCTACACTATATAAATTCCCTATACTCTCAGCCAAAAAACTCACCACCATTTTGGTATTAGATGAATTCTCTAAATTAAATAAAGCTCCGATATCACGTTGAATATAGCTATCCGCTATTTCCTGAAGGCGTTGTCTTTTTCTACCTAAATCCAGCGTTGCAACAACCGCTGGATAACCACCATAGACTAAGTAGTCCTCAAGAATTTTCTGCAAAAGGCTAAAATTTCCTGTAATATTTTGGGCTGCTATCTTACGGTGATTTAATACTTCACCCAATGAGAGTGGTCTCAGAAAAAACTCGAGTTTCCTGCCCGTTAAAGGCTCTTTAATCCTTTCTTTAATATCTAATGAAGCCGATCCGGTTAGAACAAATTTAATGTTTAGGTGCTTGTCGTAAATGTACTTTATAAACAGGCCAACGTTAGAAAGTCTTTGAGCCTCATCGATAAAGACATAAATTCTATCGTAAGCATTATTTCTCTGGGAAATAACAGAGTTAAGAAAAATTTCTGGGTCTTTAAAATCTGGGCTTGGAAAATCTAAATTAAAGTAGAATATGTTTTTTGTGTCATCCTGCCGCATTAGCTTCTCTATGCAAACTGCTATTTCCGAACTCTTTCCTACTTGTCTCGCACCATAGAGTATTGTTACCTCAGGCTCCTTAAGGTGGTCAAACAAAGTGGCATGAAGGTCTCTTTGTATATAATTCAAAGGTATAAGGTTGTTTATTTCTACCACATTAGTTATTTTCACTCACACATTATGTACTAAAATCTCCGAGGTGTCAACTTCTTTAGTACTAAAACCTTAGGATAGAGGCTTTGAGTCTTTGCTGTACTACGACAGACACGAAACAGCTAAATTAGCAGATTGCCGAGATGTAAATTAGCTCGCCGGAGGTAATAATGGAGTTCCTTACCAGTTCCATTATACTCCACCACAGTGATATAATAAACATATGAGTGTTGATATAGGAATGTACAGAAAAAACAGTCCCAAAGTTTTAACAACTGCGGATTTAGATGTATTAAATAGTGACTTCGACGTGATAATTGATTTTATTCTTCCGGAATCTAACAAAGTAATATCATTTAGAGCAAATCCCAAAGATGAGAAACTCAAAGAAACCTTTGGTCCAAAACCACAGGCTGACATGAAAGGACTGACGGGACGTTTTACCCCATCCTTTAATTTGAATGCGGATGGAATATATTGGACAACCTTATACAACTACAGTGAAACCAACTTTTGGAATGCTTTTGTTAAAGTTTATACTCAAATTGCAAAGTCTCTAAATATGTTGATAGAAGACCCACAATCCGATACGCGAGATATCACTCCTGAAGAGTTCCTTAGTACTCAAACTACCACGTAACCACTCTGACAATAAGTTCCAACATAGTTCCAGATGGTCCACCAAACCTTTTTTCGCTAATTGCGTTGTCTGACCGCCCGAATTAGCGTTAATTGGGTTTGACAAACCTCGGAATTCGCGCTAATATGCTTTTATTGTGATTATCCCAAGATCTTTAACTGCCGTAATAACTCAAAAACTAACCTCCTCTACCAAAGGGGTTGTAATTTACGGAGCTAGGCAGGTTGGAAAAACCACCCTAGCCAATAATCTTATTGGCACACTGAACCTTAAAACATTAACTATCAACGGTGACCAAAGTCGTTTTTTAGATGTACTTTCCAGCAGAGATCTAGCAAAAATTAAGTCTCTGGTACAAGGTTACGAACTGCTTTTTATTGACGAAGCTCAAAGAATTCCGGAAATCGGCCTGGCATTAAAAATTATTCTTGATAATATGCCGGAGCTTAAGGTTTTGGTTACCGGGTCGTCATCTTTGGATTTAGCAAGTAAGATAAGCGAGCCTCTTACGGGGAGGGTCTGGACGTATCATTTGTATCCCATATCTTTTCTTGAACTGTCTGGTAGCCAAAACAGACCGAAGCTTGATCACGCCCTAGAAGAGCGACTTATGTTTGGGTCATATCCGGAGATATTTTCATTAGAAGGCGAGTCTCAAAAAAGAGAGTATCTGCAAAACTTGTCAGACGCGTATTTGTATAAGGATTTACTTGAGTTTGGTGAAATAAAAAATTCTTCCAAAATTCGCGACCTACTTAAGCTTCTGGCCTTTCAAGTAGGGTCGCAGGTTTCTCTGTCCGAACTCGGCACCTCGCTTGGCATAAGCAAAGATACTGTGTCAAGATACGTCGACTTGTTGGAAAAATCGTATGTAATCTTTAGGTTAAAGGGTTTTAGCAGAAATCTGCGGAAAGAAATTACTAAAATGGATAAGGTATATTTTTACGACTTGGGAGTCAGAAATATCCTAATTGACAACCTCAATCCTTTAAGAGGCCGGGACGACTTAGGTGCTCTGTGGGAAAATTTCCTTATTGTGGAAAGAATGAAGCTTTTGGCATATAACCAGGACTTTGCCAATACCTACTTTTGGCGAACTTACACCGGAGCGGAACTGGATTATGTGGAAGACAAGGGCGGCAAATTGTATGGTTTTGAATTTAAGGTGAGAAACAAAGTCAAGCGCGCGCCTAAATCGTGGAAGGAAACTTACCAGGACTCCGAGTATTCATGTATAAACCGCGATAACTATCTGGACTTTATTCTTAAATAACCTATTAAACAGAGAACAGAGGTCCTAACATAGTCCCAAATGGTCCACCAGTCTTCACCCCTCGAATCCATAAGAATACTCTATACCGTCCTTTATAGCCCTATAACCAATCTACTCTAAACCATTTGTATAATAAACATTTGTCTGTCATACTACAACTAATATCCAATATCGGTCGGGCGGGGCCAAAACAAACAGAGACGAGGGAGAGTGGAATAATGCCAGTAAAGACGAAAACCGTAACGAATGCCAGTGGTCAGCCGTTTCACGAATCCGTCGACACCGCAAGTCGCCAGGACACCGGACATTTCGGAGAAGCGGCTACACGCTGGATGGAACACGGCACGAAACCAGCAAAGGGTGCGATTACACCCACTACACCCACCGAGACCAAAAAGAAGTAGCCTGCTAACCGCCTGCTGCCCGTGAAAGAGACCCGCCCCTCTGCTTACGAGCAGGCACACGAGCGCCGGACGGCAATGTAGATCATTCAAACTACACATTGCCGCCGGCGCTCAGTTCATGATTTGTAGCACTTTACTTAGCTCCAACATAGTCCCAAATAGTCCACTATTACTCTTAATATTATATTATTTTTTACTGTTACTAGACACCTTGAGTAGCTTTTTCCAATTCTTGTGTAATAATACGAACGTATGTATCAATATTCCGATGAAAAAATCAAGAGATTAATAGAAGGAGCTGTAGAAAGAAATACAGAATTAGATTGCATTGAGTTTAAAGATGCTAGAGGCGGTTTACCTGGAGATCTTTGGCGTCCAATTACTGCGTTTTCTAATACACCTACGGGAGGACTTATTGTTTTTGGTGTTGAGGAATCCAAGGTCAGTCGTGCAATAAAAATAGTTGGAGGTTTAGACTTACACCGTATTCAGGAAAAGATCGCCGAATACATGCGTGACAAAGTCAGAAATTGTGGTGAATACAGTATAAAAGTATTAGATATCAGAGGTGCTCCGCTGATAATATTAGTGCTATCAGAAGTTCAGAAGGAGAATAAGCCTTGTTATAACGTAGACTTGGGTATGCACAAGGGTGCTTGCATAAGGATTGGAAATACTAATAGATTAATTACTGAGGAAGAATTACGAGCATTTTTACGATATACACCAGAATATAGATATGATAGAAAAGTTGTTAAATCATCAACCTTGTCTATGCTTTCTGATGAAAAAATAAAGTTGCTGATAGAAAAGAGCGCAGAACGAACGGGTCGGTCTGTACCAGATGTGCAAGTCAAAGAAAAAGTTTTAAAGAATCTGGGAATAATTGCGGAAACGTCCAACGGTGCTTTTATTCCAACCATTGCAGGATGCTTAATGTTCTCGAAAGGAAACCCGCAGGAAATTCTTGGATTAGAACGTTATACCACAAGGTGTGTTAGATATGCTGGAAAATCCCCTTCAACTTCCATTGTTACACAACAGGAATTGTACGGTACGTTAGATATGCAAATTGAGGAATCCTTAATGTTCATTAAAAGAACTATCAATTATGGCGCTAAAATCGTTGGAGCCAAAAGAGTTGAACAGTATGAATACCCAGAAGATGCTTTACGGGAAGTTGTGGCCAACGCAATAATTCATAGGGATTACATAATCACTGGTACTTACACAAAAATAGCTGTTTTCTCTGATAGAATAGAGATTTCTAATGCAGGCACACTTCCTCCGGGCATAACCATAGATAACATAAAAGATTCCCAATACAGCAGGAATGAAATAATTGCGAATATAATGCGCGTACTGGACTATATGGAAGAATTTGGAAGGGGTATTGACCTGGTGTATGCGAGAATGGCTGAATATGGTCTTGTTGAACCCCTTTTTAAAAACTCGTCAAATACTTTTAAAGTTACCTTACTAGGAGCCCTTTATAAGGGACTAAATGAAAGACAAATTAAGATATGGAATTATTTGCAGGAAAATAATAAGGCTAATATTAATGACTTTTTCTCGAACCTTTTTCAAGGTGTAGGGCGATCCACTATAAATGTTGACTTAAAAAAGATGGTTGAAATGGAATTGATTGCGTTAAAGGGTTCTTCTAATAGCACTTATTACGAACCCAAATACTAGAAGAAGCTAGAGGAGATTAGATGAGCTAGGTTTATTTGTTGTTATGGTGGCATTTACGCAACGCAAGAAACCCGAATATGCACGTACTATACCTAGATGCATATAGAGGAGTTCACCTGAAATACTTAACCTCTTTTTGTGTGGGGACTCAATTATGATATTGGACAAATCGTCCGTTATGTGACTAAAACGGTCTGAAATAGCGCTTATTACGGTCCACAAACAGAAAGCCCCGAGATTTCAATTCGGGGCTCTTTTTATTGCTTTACTATGTTCACAATGACGAAGTAACCGTCGCGGTGACGGCAGAATTTAGTAGTCGCCCATGTCTCCGCCCATTCCTCCCATGCCTCCCATTCCGGCGCCACCCATACCGCCTCCGGGCATTGGTTCTTCCTTTTTAGGAGCTTCTGCCACTAAACACTCCGTGGTAAGAACCATAATGGCCACAGAAACGGCGTTTTGAAGCGCGCTTCTGGCCACTTTGGCAGGATCAATAATTCCGTCTTTTACCATATCGCCATACTCCATTTTGACCACATTGTAACCAAGATTTTGGTCATTCTTTTCCTTTTGAAGTCGCTCAAGCTCGCCCAAAATCATGCCCGCATCCACGCCGGCATTCTGCACAATCATTCTTATTGGTTTTTCCAGCGCTGCGTGCAAAATCTTAAGTGCGGTAGCCTCCTCACCCTCTGCCTTGGTACCCTCCAAAACCTTGCGGGCTCGCAAAAACGCCACACCTCCACCTGGAACAATACCTTCTTCCACAGCCGCTTTGGTAGCATTAACTGCATCCTCAACACGCAACTTTTTCTCTTTAAGCTCAGTCTCGGTAGCCGCACCAACCTGCAAAACCGCTACTCCACCGGAAAGCTTAGCTAAGCGTTCCTGGAATTTTTCTTTATCGTAATTGGAGTCTGTCTTACCCATTTGGGTTTGAATCTGGGCAATTCTGTCGGCAATTTTCTTTTTATCACCCTTTCCCCCCACAATGGTTGTATTATCCTTGTCGGCAATAACCCTATCGGCCTTACCTAAATCTTCAACTTTTGTAGAGTCAAGCTTTCTACCAAGCTCTTCCGAAATCACAGTGGCACCCGTTAAAGCCGCAATGTCTGCCAGCACTTCTTTTCTTCTGTCACCAAAACCCGGAGCTTTAACCGCTAAAGCGTTAAACGTTCCGCGAATCTTGTTAACGACAAGCGTAGCCAAAGCCTCGCCTTCAATATCGTCGGCAATAATTACTAGATTTTTTGACACCTTAACAAAACCTTCCAACAAGGGCAAAAGATCCTGAATGCTGGTGATTTTTGTGTCGGTAACCAAAATATAAGGTGATTCGATTTCTGCTTCCATTTTGTCGGCATTGGTTACAAAGTATGGCGACGCAAAACCTTTGTCAAACTGCATACCATCTTTGTATTCCAACTCCATTTGAAGTCCCTTTGACTCCTCTACGGTGATAACACCGTCTTTACCCACTTTTTCCATGGCTTCGGCAATTAAATTACCAATTTCCACATTTTGAGCAGCAATTGTGGCCACTTGGGCTTTTTCCTCTTTGGTAGTTATTTTTTTGGACAACCTTTCAATTTCTTTCACTACCAAATCCAACCCTTTTTCCAGCCCACCCCTAAGCATCATTGGATTAGCGCCCGCGGAGATATTTCTTAACCCCTCCTCCACGATCGCTTGAGCAAGCACTGTAGCGGTTGTAGTTCCGTCACCCGCAACATCATTGGTTTTTTCCGCAGCTTGTCTAACCAACTGTGCACCCATATTCTCAAATTTGTCGGTAAGCTCTATCTCTTTTGCTACCGTAACACCATCGTGAACCACTTGCGCAGCCCCCCACGATTTATCCAACGCCACATTTCTTCCTTTAGGACCAAGTGTTGTGGCTACGGCTCTGGAAAGCTTGTTAATGCCATCCATGAGCTTTTTTCTTGCTTGGTCGCCATATACTATTTGTTTTGCTGACATTTTTAACTCCTTTCAATTAAATAAAATTGCTTACGACTCGATAACTGCCAAAATATCCTCTTCCTTCACCAGGAGGTATTCTTTTCCGTCAATTTTTATTTCCGTTCCGCCCCATTTTTTGTAAATAACTTTAGCGCCAACTGAAATATTTATCTCCATCGCCTTTCCGTCCTCATCCCTTTTACCCGGACCTTTTGCTAAAACTTTACCCTCTTGGGGTTTTTCCTTAGAAGTATCGGGGAGCACAATTCCGGATGGAAGCTTGGTTTCCCTCTCCGCAGGCTCAATTAGCAAATAATCGGCCAGCGGCTTTATTTTATTAAATGCAGACATTCTTACCTCCTTTAGGATTTTTAAATCCAATTAAATTATTAACTAGTACTTGCGCGACAAATTTTTAGCACACTATGGGTGAGAGTGTCAATAGGTGTTTGTTTTGGTCATAAAACTCCACGATATACTTCAATTCATTACAAACTCTTTAAGTTCGCTAAAATCTTTAATCACTTTATCGGGTCTGCTTTCTTTAAGACTGTTCAGATCGTAAAATAAGTCGTATCCATCAGGATGAAATAATACCGTTTTACAGCCCGCGTTTTTCCCCATAACTATATCGCTCTTGCTATCTCCGACCACAATCGATTCACTCGGCGAGGTATTAAATTTATTGCATGCTAATATTGCCGCCTCGGGATCCGGTTTTGCTTTCTTAACATCATTAAATCCTATAACCGTGTTAAAGTATCTATCCAATTTAAGTCGTTTGAGCATCTCGTTTACATACCAGTTATATGCAAAACTAACGATGGCTAACTTTATCTTTTTTTCTTTAGCCAAATCTAAAAAGTCAATGACTCGTTTGAATAGTCTTCCCTCCCTATAGTGATTCCTAACGCCGGAAAAATACGATCTTTTAAATTCCTCGGCTTGTGATGGAATCCCCAGCTTGGCGCAAATACTTTCCTCCGTTTTACCAAAACAAGTACCCACTATCTCCCTATCCGTAAGATTGAACCCTTGTGATAATAACGCCTGTTTATAAGACTTTATATACAGTGGAAGAGTATCAACTAATGTTCCGTCCAAATCAAACAAGATTGCTTCGATCACACGCTAATTTTAACATGTGGTATTGTTCAGGTAGTTTCCGGCAATTTGGTATCGGAGTTACCATTTTACCCCGTTTTTTGGAGTTTGCAATACCATTTAGCGGGCGCGCTGTAATGACGGGATTAAATGGAGGCCTGAGTCGGAATCGAACCGGCGTGTAGAGGTTTTGCAGACCCCTGCCTTACCACTTGGCTATCAGGCCGTGATGACGGGTACCCGTGATTGATATTTTAGCATTAAAGTGGTAAATTTCTAACATATGGCAGACCGCGTTTCCACAATTTTTTCCCCCGCAGGTCAAAAATACTACGCGCCTACAACCCAATCCTCCGTGACAGGTAAAAAGTCAAGGACCAGAAACATTGTAGCTTTTATAGTAACCGCTTTTGGAGTAATCTTAACTTCTTATTTTGGCTACATTTTAGTAAGTCGCTCAAATTCCCCGTCGTCAAAACCTTACTTATATGCAGATGTTTATTACGGTAAGGCGAAAGTTTTTGTAAACGACAAAGAAGTGGGTGAAACCCCTTTAGAAAATTTTGTGGTTAAAAAAGGCAGTAACAAGGTAAAACTTGAGTCGAACGGAAAACCCTATGAAACCACTATTTCTTTTCTGGCCGGCTTACCAACTTTAGTTAAACGCGACCTTGGAACAGATGAAGTTTTTTCTAGCGGACTCGACTTATGGTACGAAAAATCCAGCTCGGCAAACACCTTAAGCGTAATTTCCCAACCGTCTGAAGCAATAGTTTTTATTGACGGCACTGAAGCGGGCAAAACTCCCTTTTCCACAGATAAACTCACCGCGGGAAGCTACGATGTCCGTTTGGAAAAAGAGGGTTATGAACCACAGAGCGGTCGTTTAAATGTAATTAAAGATCAAAAAATTAACGCGTCTTTTAAGCTTTTCCCAATGCCTGCACCAATCACGGTTAAAATTATGGATGGTTCCACCAACTTGTACGACATTTACTCTAACAACAGTTTTGTTACCTCCAGCCCTCAAAGTTGGGCAAAAGCCCTTATTTACTGGAACAAAACGCGAGGTATTAATATTATGGGTTATGGAATTAATCGTGAGCTAGTTTTTAGTTATATTTTGGACTTTGATGGAAAATTTTACGACACTTCTGGTGTCATTGTTGAACCCAATAAAGTACTATTGGGCGATGGTAAAATTGCTTATTTACGACGCGAGTCTGACGGTGCGGGCATAAGCTCGCAAGCTAAAGAAAGTCTTGCTAAAATTGGGACTTCTATTTCGATCGGGAAAACCGCTAAAGTTAAAGATACATCAACCGGATGGTTAAGAGTTAGAAGTCAACCAAGTTTAGCGGGGGCAGAAGTTGGACGACTTAATATTGGTGATACGGTTTCTGTGCTGGAAGAAAAACCCGGCTGGCTTAAGATTAAAAGCACGGCGGGATTAGAAGGTTGGGCTTCCAGCGACTATTTGCAGCTGCTTTAACCCGTCATTTCAAATACCAGTCAAGTAAATCCGGGCGGAGAGTTTTTATTTGCCCAATGGTATTTTGGTAGTCGACGGTGAATCCAAGCATATTTTGATATTTTGCCACTAGCACTAAAACCCCTACATCCGTTGGGTAATTCGTTGATAGGTTTTTGTAATAGTACTGCGTCATTCCCAAATAAAATGGGTCAACGGTTGCAGAACTTATGTCTTTAAGCGACAAAAAGTAATAAAGCGACACTAAACCGCGCAAAGTGGCCAGATTTTGTGGGTTCAATTCCCGCGCCCTCAACATATCTTTTAGCGCTAGCGCTTTAAGAGAATTTGTAGCGTTGATGTTTTGACCTGTGGTTTGCAAAATGTATGTTTTAGCGCGCGTACGATAGTAAAAAGGTTCTTTGGGATTTAATTTCACGGATTTGTCTGCACATTCCAACGCTTTTTGTACGTCTCCCTGTTCAAAATATTTTTGCGACTTTTTGCTAACTGTGTCGGCTAAATATTGTTTAGCAAATTGCACGTTTAAAAATATATATCCCGTTATTATCAAAATCGACATTATCAGACGGGAAGGAAAGGGTCCCTCAAAACGCTCTGGTGAAAGTTTTTCGGGCCTCCTTCCCTTCCCGTCACCCCCATCAATAGTTAACAAGGCTAGAAATACCCAAAAAAGCAAAGAGGTAGAAACGGTTGGCCAGCTAAAAATATTGGTTATAAATAGTCCAAAAAGCGCAGGAGCAAGAAATCGATGCTTGGTTAACAGGACTTTAATAACTATCGCCAAATAAATTACAAGACCAATAATCCCGTTTTGCGTCAACAGCTCCAAATAATAATTATGGGGTTTGTTTAAAATATAATTCCACTCCGACGAATAATTTAAAGACGCGGGGCGGAATTTTTGAAACTCGTAAGGAAAGGTTTCAGGCCCTGTACCTATTAAAAATGTTTTGGGCGACGAGATTGCTAGATTTAACGCGCCTCTCCAAATTCCCTTTCTGATAAACCCGCTGTCGGTAACCGCGTATCCACTTCCGTCATCCCGACCTCCGCCAACCCGCTCTACCGAAAAACCCGCGGGCGCCTGTGTAACAGTATCGATCTTATCAACCCGCAACAACGGAGTAATCGTGTCAGTAAAAGCGTCATTAATCTTTTGTTTGAAAATCCCTGGATTTAAGAACGCAAACAGTAGGCAAATCGACGTCACGACAACAAGAGTCGACCAACTTCTCTTAACTGCGTCAAAATTAAACGCCAATAGCAAACACATCGATACCGTTAAACCGAGAATTCCGGAAACCGAGTAAGAATACCAAAATCCACTAAAGCCAAATATAAAGAGCAATAACCACCCAACCTTACTTATCCAACGAATCTTCTCTTCAAGTCCGAGATACAAAATAATTGGTAAAACCATGGCGCAATAGGCAGAGTACCAATTTGGCTGGCCAAAGGTAGAAAAAGCCCTCGTAGTAGTGTCGCTTTCCCACTTACCTCCCAATCCAAAATGCTGCAAAATTGCATACACCGAAATTGGCAGTACGGTAAGAGCAACGATTCGTAAAATTTGTGGGGTAGACGGCTGTATCCTTTTTGTCGACCAGTAGATTCCAAAAAATATCAAAATGGAGATTAACCCACCGTCAAAACGGGAAAAATACCCCCAAACGGAGGTGTAAAGATGGGCGGAAAATATGGTCGACACGATAAAACTACCAACAAAGAGCCCTAAAAGCTTAGAAAAGTCGGCCTTAAACACATCGGATTTATTTGTCATAACGATACTAACCATGACGAGGGTGGATCCCACAAGATAAACAAAATACATTTTGGGAAATTCAAAAAGCTCATTAGTGTTCTGCACAAAGACAAAGGGCGTAATAAAAACCAAACACTGGAGCAATATTCTTGACACGTGTTTCACCATTGACTATTATAATAACAGGATTCCTGCCTATGTTTTCAAAAATTTTGATAAAATTAATAGATGAAGCCATTGTACCGGCACTTTACCTTATAACTGTGCGCATTGTGTCGCTAGTTTTTATCTCACGCTCGCTGGACATTCCAATAAACTTGGGTCCGTCAGGTTTTATGTACACCTCCCAAAGTGATTACATGCAGGTGAATTCCTATTCTCTGCTCTTTATGGTTCTGGCCCTTTGTTTGGGGCTTTTGCATGTTATCGTAAAATCATTGGTTTTTCACGACACACATATTTCCCCACCCCTGGCAGCAAAACTCCACAGTTTTAAAGCCCAGCATCTTATTCAGAACAGCTTCCATTTGTACTCACAAGGAGTTGTGTGGCTGGCCTATCTTTATTTTTTAACCATTGGCGCGGGTCTTATGAGTCTTTTTGGACTTT
The DNA here is from genome assembly GCA_041658075.1 of Patescibacteria group bacterium. Lineage (GTDB taxonomy): Bacteria > Patescibacteriota > WWE3 > UBA101185 > UBA10185 > JBBAAW01. Next base: position 20,735 of record JBBAAW010000008.1, on the reverse strand, counting down.
TATATGCCTGGATTACCTACGTTTCTCTAGGTTTCGCGGTGCTTTTTACCTATATCTTTATTTTGGACGCTGAAAAGGAAATAAATGAAAGTTAACAAGCCTGAATATTTTGAAATTAAATTTGCCACCGACTTGATGCTTTTGATTCTATTGTTGGCTCTTCTGGCCCTTCCGGTTGCATCGTTGGGACTTTCGGGCGTTCAGCCAGGCGCTAGTCCGCAGATAGCGGGATCGAGCACTTCGTCACCCCGGTAATAACCAACATCATTGGAATGACGCTAACGACAGTTGAGGAAGTCCGTAAAGAATAAGTAAAACTACGATTACCCAAAGAACCACAGTGGCAAGTATCGGTCTGTCGGAAAGCAAAACTCTCTCCGGTGACTCCGCGTCCTTTTTTTCATAAATAATATACAGATACCTCGCAACTCCATAAATAACCACCGGGATCGTTATCATTAACCACTTAGGGTTTCCCAATATCGACGGTAGGTACCTTACAAAATCGCCACTAACTTCGTGGGGGGAAGTCTGGAAGGCAAAAAGAGCGTAAGTTATCAAACAAAAACTAGCAGAAGTAGAAATCATGGAATCCAAAAGACTATCGGGGTAATGACGCAAAGTAGCCCGCGTTTCCGTTTGATCTTGCAACACTTGATGTTGGGCCAAAAGGGTTTTTTCCGATCGCCTTTTACCAAAAGCTAGGAGCAAGGAAAGTCCAATGGTAGTCAGCAACAACCAGCTTGACACAGAACTATAAGACGCCACCCCTCCGGCAAATACGCGAATAATAAAGCCTGACGCCACAATTAGAGAGTCCAAAATTATTACATGTCTAAAGTAAAAGGAGTAACAAATCTGCAAAACAATATACATCATACAAATAGCTGTAAAATAAGACCCCACCTGCTTGTAAGCATAAAATAAGCCTGCCGTGGCTAACAAGACCGATGCCGTTACCGCCAGCTTTTTACTAAGCTTTCCGCTTGGTATGGGGCGATTCTTTTTTATAGGATGAAGCTTGTCTTTATCCATGTCCACAATGTCGTTCATAAAATAGGTGGCAGAAGAAAGCGCACAAAACACCAAAAAAGCTTTAGCGGCAAGTTCAAAGTTTTTTGGCTCCAAAAGAAGTCCGGCAAAAGTAATGGGCGCAAATACGGCAAAATTTTTAAGCCACTGCCTAGGGCGAGCTGTGCGGATTAGTTGATAAAACGTGTTGAGCATACAATACGCCAATGATACTATAAGATCATGAAAATGCCCACTAACAAACTCCAAACTCCTTACAGTAGAAAAACCAATTTTTTAATAAAAAACTTCCTTTTGGACTTAGAGGATATTTCGCGAGAGATTACCCAAGAAGAACAAAAAGTCTCTAAGAAGAAAGGAGAAAACGTTGAAAGCATTATCTGAATCTATTGAATCGCTAACACTCGATTCAACGGAAACACTGCATTCTGCCTTAGAGAGGATCTTAACGGATGCAGGCAATTTTACAAGGGAACTTTCTGAAAGCATCAGAACAAAGGCTGCACTTTCTAAGGAAAAAGCACGGTCCCTCCTAGAAAAGGTTTCTGAAAAAAGTGAAGAATTACAGTGGAAACTCTCAGGCGAATATGCCGCAGAAAGATTAAGGATTGAAGAAAAAATTGCACGATACGAAACACTCCTAGGGATTGAAACCGATATGGACAGAGTACTAGAGGCGTCGTGCGTTATAGACCGACACTTCCTGGAAACTGCACTCATTACAGATGTTGAAGCTCCGGAAAGACTTTTTGGGGATAACGAATGGTTGGGCCACTTAAAGGCGAGGGTCTTCTTAACAAGCAGAGATAACAGAAGATTAACCCCTGAACTAATAACGCAGCTTCACACGATATTAACGGAGGACGCTAATCCATTAGTCTCTGGCGCATTAAGACACACAGATTTCGTGGGGGGAGATTACAAGAATCTAGGTGCGCCAACAACTTATACAGCTGTTGAAAAGGCTGTAATAGATGCTACCGAAAACATTAAATTCCTCGCATCTGGGCCCGATCCCTATGTAGGTTACATAGAGTACCCGCCGTATCAAGACGTCAAACAACTTCTTACAGATTTATGCAATCGGTATAACGAAGAAGTTGATAAACGTCACGACCCTTTTACGCTTGCAGCTACCTTACAGCGCGGGTTAGTGTCCATTCATCCGTTCAAAGATTATAACGGAAGAATATCTCGACTACTGATGAATTGGAGCTTACAGGGAGATGGGGTATCACCGGCTTATTTAGACAATCCCGACGCAGATTTAACCACCTCTGAGGAAGAATGGATAAGAGCCATAAAGGATGGCTCTGCAGGATACTCCTTGATTGCTGAGGGGGCTAGACAAACTAGAGAGGCTGGGTTTGACTGTCCAGCGGATGTTTTTGGCCTGGAATCAGAGAGAACTTTTTATAGATATGCGTACAGGTATATTGAAAGACCTCCAATGGAACGGCGACTTGGTATTGCCTTGGATCATCACAGAGTTAAAAATTTCCTAGGCAAACTTAAGAACGAGCACCAGATCTTTCTAAGCGAGACAACTACAGAGACACTGATACAATTTTCTTCCCCTTATGGCACTATTGCGACTACAGTTGACTATAAAACTGGTACAGGAACTGTTGGACAGGGCGGCTTGGTACCAGAATCATATATAGAAACGCAGGAAAGACAAGACTTGTCAGGTGACGTAGGACAAAAATTTATTAGGGAGCATTATTTCGTGACTGATGGAACACAAATCCCAAGCAGAATCTACCGCGGAGGCATATGCGAAATGAATTTACCTATAGAAGAGATACTCAGATTTTTTGTTGAACCTAAAGGTGTTACATCTTCTTACGAAGTTAACCTTGCGTGCGGAGTTCCGATGACTAGTGTACAAGCTGTAGAACGTGAACAAACGGCCACAGCTCAGAGAGTATATAATCATTTGTTAGGTGAAGCATATCTCGCAAGACGTCCTGGCCTTAAATTCCCACTTGACGTTTATCTTTCCAGAAATGTTAGAGGTTACGGTAACGGAGCTCTTAGAGAGTTGATTCGGACTGCTCAAGGCTTTAGATTACAAGACAGGATGAGAAGACAGTCACATGCAGGGTTGTCTCCTTTTGTAAGCACTACTTTTAGTGGTGGCACAGCCAACCATTACATGAATTTCATAAGTACACCTGTATCGAAACAAGAAGTAGGCAGCTTTGTAGTCGATTGTAATTTACCAAAAACTGGAAAATTATTTAACGTTGGAAAAATGGAAGGAGGGTACAGTATCGCAGATATACAGTCAATAGGTACTTTTAGCGCAGAATTGTCGGGAAGCAGAGAGGTCCCTCATAAATTTTATAACCCTGGAGAACAAGAGGTCCTCGTTCCAGGAAGCATCGAGCCAGCAAGTATTAACCAAGTTTTTTACAGACCAGTCAGAGGAGCTACTGATAAATATGGAGATCCAGCTACGTCAAGGGATATTCGTGCTGTCAGACTTTCCCTACCAAGTGATCCAAATGGGATATATATTAAAGTCACTGTCGGAGATAGCGAGAGAACTTACCGTCACAGCGGTAACAGAAGTTTTCAAGAAGTGGTGGTATAATTTAACCCATGCTTCTCACGCCGCACGTCTTTGTAGGCATGGCTATAGCAAAAGCCGTACCAAATCCTTTAATAGCAGTTCCATTGTCGCTCATAATGCACTTTTTAGGCGACAAATTCCCACACTGGGATTTTTATTCAAATACATCCAAAGAAGAGCGACTTAAAGGCTGGCGCCCCGTTGCCGTTATGGCAGATTTTGGGCTGGGAATTGCCGTAGGTTTAACTTTTACTCTTTATGCTTTATGGGTAAAAAACGACCCTTCTTTAGCCATAAGAACTTTTCTTTGCGGAATAGCTTCCGTTTTACCTGATGCCCTAGAAGCTCCTCACATTTTTACTAACACAAAATATAAGTTTATTGAAAAACTAACCGAGATTCAAAGAAGAATACAGACTCAAGCCCCGCTCCCTTGGGGAATTCTTACACAAGTGGTTGTTGTGGCTCTGTGTCTTCTTCTGATATAGATCCTGTCTCACCGCTCTTTCTAGATTTATTAATATTCAAGACGACAATAACTGCTACCACAACTCCCCCCAAAATTAAAGCAACTAGCGCCGAAGACTTGTCAACGGACAAAAGTCCAATAACTCCAAAAAAGGCTGTAGCTACCCAATAAAATATAGCGACTTTTTGGGGACTCCATCCTCGCTCCAACAAAAGGTGGTGTAAGTGACCTCTGTCGCCTTTTAACGGATTTTTCTTTTGTAAGAGTCGCCTAAAAAACGTGATGACCCCATCCAGAAATGGAAGCATAATAATCATAACAGCGGTTGCCACCTTAGCTCTTGACACAATAGAGAGAGATGAAAGTAAAAGTCCCACAGAAACTGCGCCAAAACCCCACATAATTTTACTGGGATGCCATGTTCGTGGAATGAAACCAAAAGAAATGCCCGCGCCCAAGAAGGCCAGCTTAGCAACATTAAGCTGATGGGGCTCTGCGTCCACAAGTCGTAAAGCTAAAATTCCAATAATTAAAATGGAAATTCCCGCTACTCCCCCAAACTGGCCATCCACACCGTTAGACCAAGAAATCATATTCATGATTGCTAAAGTCCAGATTAAAGTAAAAAGATAAGGAAGGGGAGCTATGAGCTGACCCGCAATATTAAAGGAAAAGTTGGTAAGGAGAATGTATCCGTCAAAAGGGTTGTTAATATAGCCTGAAACTATTCCAAAAGTCATCATAACAATTACGGGTACGGGTAAGAAGATTAAAAGTCGTACAAGGGGGTTTTCTATGAAGTGCAGCTTTGAAGCCGGATGAGTGTTTTGAAAGTCATCCAAAAAACCTATAAGTCCGCATAAAAATACAGAAACCGCAATTCCTATTGTAGTGCCGGTTCTTTCTAGAAATACGAGGGACGCCAATGCTAAAAGCATAGAAAAAACAAACCCACCACCCCGCGCGGAAGGTTTTACTAATATCATACCCGGGTGCTTATGAACTGAGGGATCCGTTACCAAATTCTTTTTAAACGCCCAAGCGATAAATTTGGGAATAACTAGGTACGACAAGAAAAATCCCATGGTGAGCAGAAACAAAAGATTTTGAACTTGTTGAGAAATCTTTAATATTACAAGTGGCGTTTGGGACGAGATATAGACAATTCTAGCCACACTTATTAAAAACCCGGTATTAAAAATAATGGCGCCATATAAAAGAATTTGCGACAGATAAGTAAAGTAAAATTTCTTACAGAAAAAAGCTAAAACAAAGGCCAACCCGGTAAAAAAAGTGGCAATAATAGGAATTATGAAGATGTTAATTTTTGCCGTAAGAATTTGATTCCCCCAAGATTTGGTATACCAAAGTGGAATCTGCAAATTAAGATTGCCAAAGGCGTAAAAAGTTAACGCAATGCAGAGTAGAAGCGGTAAAACTGCAAAAATCCGTAGATGTAAATCCCTATCTTTAAGTCCACGGTTAAAATACTTTTCCAACGCTCGCGTAACAGCCTCGATCCTCTCCACGCTCTTTTTAGACCTTAAGTCAAACGGAAGCTTCATATTTTGAACCTTAAAGTTCATACTATTTTCTTGCCATCTTGGGCGTAAAATACAAATCCTTCATCTTTTTACCTAACAACATCCTAGTTTGCGCTTCCAAAAAAGGAAAGAATGAAAAAGTCAAAAGGTTAATGACTATTAAAGGACCTTCCATTAAAAACATGACTTTTCGCCACCAAGGCAGTGATTTTGGGATACCGCCCACGATTTTAATTTTTAAAATGGTAATAGGAATAATTAAGACCAGAATGGAGGAAAGCATGATGCTGATAGAATATGGCAGGCTGTAGGCAAAGTTTGACTGCTTAACATATTTATTTGTGGCGGTAAGAATGTAGAAACCAAAAGTCACCAAAAAGACAATGCTAACTAAAAGCGTTTTATTTCTAAGCTGGGTATAAATCCACAGGAGTTTTTTGCCAAAAGGGATTTTTTTATGCTTAACAAAACCTCTTACCGATAGGGGAAATACTATCACTCCCCAACCCCAGCGCAATAATTGTTTGTATAAGCTCTTATAGGAATTAAAGTAGCCGGTTCCTTCAACCGCGTCGGCCGAATATGGGATGTAGTGACAAACTCCGGTAAAATCACCGTCTCTTACAAAGAAGGCCCGCCAGTAGAAAACCGTGTCGTCTATACCCAAAGCCACATCCCAATAATCCGCGTCAATTAAAGTTTGAAGCGCCGATGAGTAGGCAGAAAAGGTTTCTCTGGTTTGAGGAATTCCCGAAATCCAATTAGAAAGCGCGGCTAAAGTAACAGAGGATGCTTCTATCCTCATAACGGTTGGAACTCTCCAATAATTGTTGCTAAACAAGTGAACTGCCGTAGAATAAAAATGGTTGTTTCTTTTGTTAGTGGAAAGATAAAGGTGCGTAAGTCGGGCAAGGTACTGCGGATGCATAACATGATCTCCATCAATGGTGCTAAAAATATAATTTTTAATATCCGCGCCCTGTTTAACTAACTCATCCACTACATGTTTAGCACCCCACGCCCTATTTGCCCCTCCAGCTCCTTTAGCCTCACCGGGAATTCCCGCCGGGTGAACAAAGGAGTAAAACCCGTACAGGTCTTTTTTGTGATCTCCGAGGGCGGTATCAATGTCGGTTAGAACTCTTTGCGAATACTTCTCCTCCACCGCACACACCAATAAAATTTGCTTGTGAGGTAGGGTTTGGGCAAAAATACTGTCAATAGAATTCTTAATAACATCCGCTGGCTCGTTATAGGTGGGAATTAAGAGAAAATGCACAACGGAGCTTAAGTCTTTGGGACGGGTCTCGGGATCGGGGAGTTTTTCCCATTCACTAGAAAGTTTTAAACATTCGCCCCACCAATCAACCGCTAGCTCCGCCTTATGCTTTTTATATCCAATATAAAGTCCTCTAAAGTGCTTAACTGCTAAATAAGCCCAGTAGACCGAAAGAAAAGTAAGAATGTAAATTACCAGCTCCGGGTGTAAAATTCCAAGCCAGATTGGGGAAAGAATAAGTCCCCATGTTAGAACTCCTGGAATAATTTCTAGTACGCGTTGCAAAATCGCGTCGTTTCTGGTGTTTTTTGGATTATCTTGCATAGAAATATTTTGCATATTTAGGATTCTAGACCAAAAAGCCGACAGGTATTGGCACGGGTTTGCAAAGCAACTTCCTCTAGACTTATTTCCCTTACCTCCGCCACTTTTTGTCCCACCATTCTAACATACTTGGGTTCATTTTTCCTTCTATTCCCTGCCTCCCACGCCTCCGTTTTGGCAGGTTCCGGTAAAAGATACGGCGAGTCTGTTTCTATTAAATATTTATCCAAAGGCACATTTTTTACGACTTCTAGCAAGGCTTCCCTTAACTTATATGTGATAAAACCGGAAAAAGAAATATAAAAACCTAGATTCAAAATTTTCTGTGCGACTTCCCAGGTGGAATCAAAGCAATGCACCACGCCACGCACTCCGTCATGGCATGACAAAACGTTGAGTACCGCATCGTCCCCGTTTCTGTTGTGAATTATTAAAGGCAGGTTTAATTTTTGCGACAATTTTACTTGCAATTCAAAAAGTTTAATTTGCTCCTCCAACACTCGCTGATTCTTCCAGTCCGACACATCAATCCCACATTCCCCTATGGCAACAACTTTTTCCGATGATTTTGCCTGCTCCTCCAGTTGACCAATTAGCCCCGCAACATCTTCACCTCCATGCTCATGGGGATAAATTGCCACGGTTGCGTAAACAGATTCGTATTTCTCTGCCACCTCAATAGCTTCTGCATTTTCTTTAACGGACGTGCCTATATTTATAAACCTGTCTACACCCCAGTCCCTAGCGTCGTTCAATATCTTCTCCAACGCATCCTTATGGCACAAATTAGGCAGATGACAATGAGAGTCTATAAAATTCATAAGCGGGGAAAAAGTGGCGTTTGACTTTTAATAGGCTTAGCTAAGAACTGGTCCACAATTTTTTGACTGGTCGATGGCATAAATGGCGCAAGTTTTTTCCCGATTTCTAAAATCTGCCCCGCCTCCCAAGTTAAAACATCGCGTGTTTTTTTCTCTTCCGTAATTCTCCATGGCTCGTTTTCATTGATGTGTTTATCCACACTCTTAATTTGTTCCCAGATATTTTGCAAAACTAGGTCGACTCTAAATTCCTCCACGGGTTTTGCCCATTCGTCGTTCCAATTAACATCCTCAGACTCACTAATCGATAGCTTCCACTTGTCGCACAATTTTGCCACCCGAGCCACCAGATTTCCAAGTCCGTTAGCCAAGTCCGCATTATAAATTTCCTCAAGAGCTTTAATAGATATGTCGGCATCGTCAATTAAAGGACCGTGTCTTAACATGTAGTATCTCACTGGATCGACTCCGTATTTTGACACCAAATCAGAAGGCAAAATTACATTCCCCCGTGATTTACTAATTTTTTCTCCTTCCAACGATAAAAAGGAATGTACTAAAACTTGATCCGGCAGTTTAGCAATACCCACACTTTTTAACATGGCTGGCCACAGGAGTACGTGCCATCTGGCATTATCCTTTCCCAATATATGTATAATTTTCGTCTCTTCGTTCCAAAAGCCTTTAGGTAAACCTTCGGTGTAATAGTTTATAAGAGCGTCAAACCACACATAGATAACCTGCTCAGAGTCTATAGGGCATTCTATGCCCCAACTTACCTTGTATTTAGGGCGGGTTATTGGAATATCTAAAATGCCCTGCTCAATAAACCCCAACATTTCCTTTTTCTTTCCTTCCGGAGTTACTCTAAGGGTGTCTGTAGAAATAAGTCCTTTTAGAAAATTAGTGTATTTTGACCATCTAAAAAAGTAGTTTTCTTCTTCCAATTTTTGAATCTGGCGGGTTTTATGGCTTGGACATTGACCGTCTTCGTTAAGCTCACTTAAAGTTTTATAAGCCTCGCAACCCTCACAATACAGACCTTGGTACTTTTCCTGGTAGACATCGCCGTTTTGATAAGCCTTCACAAAAAAGTCCGACGCAGTTTTCTCGTGATCCAAGTCAGTGGTTCTAATAAATCGGTCGTATGATATGTTTAAGCTATTCAGCTGTGCTATGTCTTTTGCCGATACCTCATCTACATGCGCTTTCATATCCATACCGCGCGCTTTTGCGGCCTTTTCCGTAGTAGTTCCGTATTCATCCGTTCCGGTGGTGAAAAGTACATTCCTATCTCCTAGTCTTGCGCGATAGAAACGGGCCAGACAATCAGCCAGTATTTTTTGGTAAGCGTGACCTATGTGTATAACATCATTGGTGTAATCTATTGCAGTTGTAATAAAGACTTTGTCTTTCATAATGTAAAAACCTTCTTTTTCTTTAGAAAAACTTCATTTTTCATTGACGAATTCTACCATTTTAGAGGGTGTTACTAAAGATGCAGTCGGATCGCGTTCGATATAACGAGAGAAAGATTAATAATAAAAGGAAACGGGGCGAAAAGTGGGGTGCAGAATTTGCACAAACACTAATCGCCCCTCTCAAGGAAGGTGTTCCACGACCGTGGTGTGCTGCACCCGTAGGTACAAGACTATGGTGGGTTGGTGGGACATGTACGTGATCAGAAACAAATGTGCAACGCACACCCTACCTACATCACTCGGACGAACCACTACCCCTAGGAAACCCCTCCCGGTAACAGCGTTTATACACCAACTGTCATCCCCTGTCAATGACCTATAGTAAGAATTGATAAAATGGGTGAAAATCAGAGCAAGCGTATGATTTCTTTACGTAACCAGAGTTTTTTGGTTTTACCAATACTTATCTTACTACTGAACCCTCCACCACGGGGTCAATAATTTCTACGGGAAACGGCTTCGCTGAATCGTCAACCGTTAGCATCATGCCTTGGCTAACACCCATACCCATTTTCTTTTCCGCCAGATTTACAATAAAAACATAAAGTCGCTCTTTAAAGAATTCTGGGTTGTACCATTTCTTGATTCCAGAGAAAATAGTCTTTTTGCCAAGTTCCGTACCAAAGTCCACTTCAAATTCCAAGAGTTTCTCACTCCACTCCAGGGATTTCGCATCGACTACTCTACCTACGCGAATATCCAGTTTTTCAAAGTCGCTATAATTTATAGTTTCTTTTGTCATAGCTGGGCTATTTTAGCACGACGAATGTAAAGCCAGGAATTTCTTTTTGCGTAACATTACCCTCCAAATCCTTTTCCACTAACATCAACGAATACTCAACCGGAGTAACCATTTTTCCTCCCAACTTTAATTGATCGATCAATTCATCCGGAATTTGTTTTGCCGACGCAGAAATTAAAATTCTGTCAAATAACTTGCCGGGCAGTCCCAAAGACTTTCTTGCCTGTACAATTTTTGACTGCAGAAAATTATATTTCGCCAGATTTTTTTGACCGAACTTCACAAGCTGTGGAATTATTTCCAACCCTATAACGCTCCCCGTATCTCCCACAATAAAACTGAGTAACGCAGTGGTCCAGCCCGAACCTGAACCAATGTCCAAAATCCGTTGCCCTTTTTGCGGCTGCAATAATTCCAGCATTATTGCCACCGTGGTGGGCTGGGAAATTGTTTGCTCGTAACCAATACGCAAAGCCTCGTCGTAATAGACAAAATCCAAGGCTTTAGGTGGTACAAAATCCCTACGGTCAACCGCCTTAAACGCATCAATAATAATTGGAGTATACAAAACTCGTGCAGTTACCAAATAGTCGACCAAATTTTTTTGATTCTTTAGGTCCCCTGTCATTCTGATATAATGTTACCAATAAATTTGATTTCACGGGAAATCAGAAGGGGGCAAGATGACAGGATATTGCGCAAATATTGAAGAATTAACTTTAGCCAACAATTATTTTAGACAGGTTTTATTTACCGCACCACACAGCCAACTGGTGTTGATGGCATTACTGCCCGGAGAAGAAATTGGTATGGAGGTTCATGCCGAGCACGATCAGTTCTTTAGATTTGAACAAGGCTCCGGAGAAGTTGTTATTGCAGGTGACAGACATCAGGTTAGAGATGGATTTGCCGTAGTTGTCCCCGCGGGCGCAAATCACAATGTTAAAAATACCGGCGAAAGCGTACTAAAGCTGTACACCATTTACAGCCCCGCTGAGCACAAAAACGGAACCGTACACAAAACAAAGGCGGAAGCTTTGGCATCGCACCATTAGAAGAAGACACATAAAGATTTGGTCTGGTTTGTAGGAAATCGCCAAGAGTTTAGGATGCAACTATTCTCTACAGTAATAAGTCCTTCTTCTTCTCCTCAAACTCCTTTTTATCAATCTCCCCCTTTGCATACCTCTCTTTAAGAATATCTGAGGATGTTTTCTCTTCCTTATGGTGGTTGTCTCTTTCAGATCTTGAACTGTAGCGAAAAAGCACTACAACACCAAGAATTACTAAACCCCAAAAGAGAAGCATAGAGAGCCATCCAAAACCTCCCCAGTCCATCATGTTATAAAATCCATACATCACATAAATCACCTCCTAGTTCAAACTTAGTAAATCTTTTTCGGATCTCTTAAGCAACACCGCATTAGTGGCAACAATGATCGAAGATGCTGACATTAAGAGTGCTGAAAATTCCGGTCGTAGAGTAATGCCGTAACTTGTATAGAGAGCACCAGCCGCAATTGGTATTGCCAATACATTGTATACACTTGCCCATACAAGATTTTGTTTCATCTTACGCACTGTGGCTTTGCTCAACCTTATGGCATTTAATATATCGGCTGGATCTGACTTCATTAAGATAATATCCGCCGTTTCTATTGCCACATCGGTACCGGCACCAATTGCTATTCCTATATTCGCTTGCGCCAAAGCAGGAGCATCGTTTACACCATCTCCAACCATTGCTACAAATTTGCCTTCATCCTGTAATTGTTTAACATACTTTGCTTTATCTTCAGGAAGTACTTCAGAAAATACTCTATTTATTCCTAAATCTTTTGCTACCGATTCAGCTGTTTTCTTATTATCGCCGGTTATCATCGCCACCTCTAAACCTAAGTCTTTCATCAATCCTACTGTTCTTTTAGCTGTCGGCTTAATTACATCGGCTGCCGCAACTACTCCAGCAATCTTACCGTCGATTGACAAGATCATTAAAGTTTTACCTTGATCAAGTAGTTTATTTATCCCATCTTGAACAGGTGAAATATCTACCTGATGTTCCTTCATAAGTCTTTCGGTACCGACTAAAATATGTTTACCTTCAACAACAGCTTCAATCCCAAGGCCGGATAGATTATTAAAACCCGTTACATTTTGAGGTATTAATATGTTTCTTTTTTGAATTTCTTCTAAGACCGCCTTACTCAACGGGTGGCCGGATTTTGCTTCTGCAGCGCTTGCTAACCTTAAAACCTCATTTTCATCATAACCTTTTGTAGCTATCACATCTGTAACTACGGGCTTTCCTTCCGTAAGGGTTCCGGTTTTGTCCAACACTACAGCTTGTATCTTTGAGGTTTGCTCCAGTGTGGAAGCGTTTTTAATAAGAATGTTATGTTTAGCACCGAGCCCTGTACCTACAGCAACAGCTGTTGGTGTTGCCAATCCTAATGCGTCAGGACAGGCAATAACTATAGCCGATACGGCAAAAGTAAGAGCAAGTATAAGAGATTGCCCGCCTACAAAATACCAATAAACAAATGTAATAATTCCGGCCCCTACAGCCAATATAACAAGGTATTGGGCAGCCTTATCGGCAATTCTTTGACCGGGTGCTTTTGAGTTTTGAGCTACTTCAACCAGTTTCACGATTCGAGCAAGCGCTGTGTCACTTCCCACCTTAGTAGTCTTGAATGTTAAAGATCCGGATTGGTTTATAGATCCCCCAATGACTTTATCATCCATCTTCTTAGAAACAGGAATGGATTCTCCCGTAACAAGGGACTCGTCTATGGACGACTCTCCGTCGACTACTTGTCCGTCTACAGGTACTTTATCCCCGGGCTTTAAAATTATCAGGTCGCCTACTATAACCTCAGATGTGGAAACCATAATCTCCTTTCCATCTTTGATTACACGTGCTTGTGGCGGTACTAAATCAAAAAGTGCTCTCAATGCTTCTGATGTCCCCCGTCGCGACTTCATCTCCATCCAATGTCCAAATAAAACAAATGTGACCAGCATAGCGGCAGCTTCAAAAAAAGTTTCTCCCCCTATAAACAAAGTTATGTAGACACTAAACACATACGCCGCTAACACACCTACAGCTACCAAAACCATCATATTTAAGGTTTTATTCTTTAAAGCTTTATATGCGCCAACAGGAAAAATCGAACCAAGTTTGAAAACAACGGGAGTTGTAAGGATGAATAGTATCCAATTTTGAGGTATGGGAGTTGGTAAATTGATTTTAAATAAATTGGTGAATATGGGCGAGTACAGTAATGCCGGTATCGTAAGGAGTAAAGACCAAAGAAAACGATTCCTCATGTCTTTCTCCATAAAAGCCGCCATATTGGGATCGGTCATAGCCTTCTCATGATCCTCATGATTCATCATATTGTGATGGCTATGATCCATATTGTCACGATTCATTTTTTCCATATAATATCTCTGGATCAATAATACCTTAATTTGGCTTTATGCGATAAAATACCAGTATGAGACTGTTAGTGGTTGAAGATGAAAAAGATTTAGCTGAAAATCTAAAAAAGGGATTAACCGAACAAGGTTACGCTGTAGACGTTGCGCTGGACGGTGAAGAAGGAGAGTTTCTTGCCGAAACCGAGCCTTTTGACTTAATAATCTTAGACCTTATGCTTCCAAAAATCGATGGTGTTACTGTTTGCAAGAACCTTAGAGAAAGAGGGGTAAATACTCCGGTTCTTATGCTTACGGCAAAATCCCGACTAGAAGATAAGGTAGAAGGTTTTAATACAGGTGCAGATGATTATTTAACAAAACCTTTTAGTATGGTAGAACTCTTTGTTCGTGTAAAGGCACTCTTAAAAAGAAAAGATCAAATTGAACTGCCCGTATTAGAGGTCGAAGACCTAAAAATCGATCTATTTAAACATGAAGTTATTAGAGGGCCAGCAAAAATAATTTTAACTCCAAAGGAATTCTCAATCTTGGAATTACTAGCAAAAAATAAAGACGGTATTGTTACAAGAACGATGATTTTGGATCATGTTTGGGACACAAATTATGCTGGCAATAGTAATATCGTTGATGTCTTAATAGGTACCTTGCGTAAAAAAGTCGACAAACCCAGTGGTGTAAAGCTTATACAAACTGTTTATGGCGTCGGCTTTAAGTTATCTAAGAAGATATGAGAAAGACAAGCATAAAAAAGCAACTTACCCTTTGGTATTCTTTGATAATTTTTCTTGTGACAATAATTCTGTTTGCGAGTTTCTATCTTTTAACCAAAAGGTATTTAATGTATGAGACAGACCGATCCTTGTCTATCCACGCGGCACAGATTGCTTACAGTATATCCTTAAGTACTTGTGATTTACATGACACGCAAACCAAAGATATTTTGAACCTTAGTCAAAAAGAGGTCCCCGGAATTTTTGTAGACATTATTGATACGCAAGGTTTAAGCATTGACAGAAAATTGTCAGACTTCCAAAGTTTATCAATTGAAGCAATTAATAAAGGCAGTCCGGCATACATACAAACTAAGCTTGGGGATCTAAATATGAGAGTAATCGCCTACCCTATACGTAATGTAGATTCAGTATTGGGAAGCGTTGTAATGGGACATCCCATAGATGTGTTTGAAAAGACCTTAGCTCAGTTAAGAAATGTTGGTATTATTCTCCTACTCTTCTTAATTATTCCCTCTATACTAATTGGGTATTTCTTGGCAAAATCCGCAACGGCACCTATAACCAAGCTTGGATTAGATATTAGCAAAATAACGTCTGAGAACCTTTCCAGGAAAGTTGAGGTATTGGCTAAAACAGAAGAAACGGAGGTTTTGATCAATAACTTTAACTCTTTGCTGAACAGACTGAGTAAAGCTTTTAATTTGGAACGACAGTTTTTAGGAGAAATGGCGCATGAGATAAAAACACCTTTAGCTGTTATAAAAAGCAATTCCGAGGTTGCTTTATCAAAGAAGCGGAGTCCTGAGGAGTACCAAGAATCAATCAAGCAAACACTTGATCAGGTTGATAAACTTTCCAGAAACATGGAAAGTCTAATGGATTTTGCATGGTCCCAAAGTACAGATCTCACTAAAACCTTTAAAAGGATAAACCTTTCACAGGTGCTATCCGAAATCAGCAGTGTTGCACACTACGTGGCGTCGCCCAAAAATATAAGGATCAATTCTAATATTGAAGAGAATATTTTAGTGTTAGGTAAAGAAGAAAAGTTGTATCAAGCAATATATAATATAGTGGATAATGCTGTTAAGTTCACACCTGAAAATGGCGAGGTAGACATAGAACTTTATAAAAAAGAGGATCATGCGGTTATTAAGATTAAAGACACAGGTATTGGTATCAGCCAAGAACAACAAAAAGATATATTCAATAGATTCTACAGAACTGAACAAAATAAAAACATCGCTGGCCATGGGTTAGGTCTGGCAATTACGGACTCAATTATTAAAGCCCACGAGGGTTTAATTAAGGTCGACAGTAAAAAGGGTTATGGCAGTACATTTACGATAAGTTTAAGAATTCTATCCTAAAAGAACATCTTCATAAGTTTCTCATAGGTTGCCAGGTATCATACTCGTCATGTCAAGACTAAAAAATAAGTTAATACCGATAAAGGGCATGCACTGCCGTTCTTGTGAAATTTTAATAGAAGAAGAACTCCTAAAAGTTAAAGGGGTCAAAAAAGTTAATGTAAGCGAGAAAAATGGCACCGCCGAAATTTTCTATGAAGAAGAGGTGCTGGATGTCCATATTGAAAATGCTGTGTGTGGCTGTGGATACAGTTTAGGAAAGGATTCTAAGAGCTGGGTTTCAAAGAATCCAAAGGATTATAACGATTTAATTAAAGCGGGAATTGCTTTAGCAGCTATATATTTTATAGCTAAAGGACTGGGGGTTTTTAATATCGCTTTTAATTCCTCAAATAATTTGGCAAGTCTTCCGGTGGTGTTGTTGATAGGTATTACAGCAGGTCTTTCAACCTGTATGGCTTTGGTTGGAGGATTGATTTTGGGAGTTTCCGCAAGATTTTCTGAAAAACATCCCACTGCAACCCCACTACAGAAATTTAAACCGCACATCATATTTAACTTAGGCAGAATATTTTTCTTTATTATTCTTGGCGGAACTATTGGATATTTTGGATCTTTTCTACAGTTAGGCCCATCCTCAATTGGCTTTTTAACCATACTTGTTGGAATTGTAATGCTTTTACTTGGCCTACAAACAGTGAGTATATTTCCAAAACTTGAAAAGATAAGGTTCACGCTCCCAAAAGGTTTGTATAAACTTGTTGGTATAGATACACAAAAACAAAACGCATATAGTAACAGGGGCTCCTTTCTTCTTGGGGGCTTAACCTTCTTTTTACCTTGCGGATTTACTCAAGCTATGCAGTTATATGCCATTACCAGTGGTAGCACGTTGACAGGTGCGTTAACAATGGGTGTATTTGCGTTAGGTACTGCCCCGGGATTATTAGGCATTGGGGGTTTAACATCGGTTATAAAAGGTGCTTTTGCTAAACCGTTCTTTAAATTTGTTGGACTTACGGTTATAGCACTTTCACTATTTAACATCTCTAATGGACTAAATCTCACGGGTTTGACATTACCAAGTGCTAGCAATGCGTCAGCAAGGTCAGGTTCTAAGATACCAGACCCAAATGTAACCTTAGAAAACGGTGTTCAGCTAGTGAGAATGACACAGAGTGGTAATGGATACTCTCCCCAATCATTTACTATCCAAAAAGGAATACCTGTAAAGTGGATTATTACTTCAACGAACGCTAATACTTGCGCTGCAAGTATCTTTTCCTCACAGCTTGGTATAAGAAAATATTTAAGTGTAGGTGAAAATATTATTGAATTTACACCGTCAGAAACAGGCACAATAAAATTCTCATGCAGCATGGGAATGTATACCGGGTCATTTAATGTAGTTGACGGCGCCGTTTCTTACGCCTCCGCGTCCACCGGAGGTAGTTGCGGTGGATCTGGTGGAGGTTGCAGATGTGGAGGTGGTGCCAAAAATATCCAACCATCAGCAAATGTTAAAGCAGAAAATGTACCTTCTATTGATGACACCAACACTCAAGTTCAATTGATTAAAGCTACTTATTCCGTTGATAAAGATATTCAACCAAATAATTTTACTGTAAAAGCTAACATGCCGGTGCGTTTTGAAATAGATGTCAAGGATGATGGTTATGGTTGTATGGGAAGCGTGGCTTTACCAGGATTAGCGCAAGATTATTACCCGTTTCAAAAAGGTCAAAAAGCAATATTTAATTTTACCCCAACTAAAACAGGGACATATAAAATAACCTGTGCGATGGGTGTTCCCAGAGGAACAATAACGGTTATATGAACTATAAAATTAAACTACAAGGTTTACACTGTGAGGCTTGTAAGAAAATAGCCGAGAAAAGAATCGGTAAATTGAAAGGAGTTGGTTCTGTAAATGTCGACCTAAACCAACAGACGGTCCTTGTACAATCCAATCGTTCTTTGAGTCAAACAGAAATTGAAGGGGTCTTAAAAGACACGGAGTATAAAATTATTGCCTTCTTGGAGGTTTAATATATGCAAAGATTAGTTAAACTCAAAATTGACGGAATGCATTGTGCATCATGCGAAACCCTGATTAAAGAGGAGTTGGGGGAAATGAGAGGGGTGAGCGACATAAAGGTTGACGCAAAATTAGGCGAAGGTAGTGTAATAATTGATACGGACACAACCAGTGTAAACGATCTCTTGGTAGCAGTTGAGAAGGCGGGTTATAAAGCCGTTGCAGATGAATTGAAGAAAGCACAACTTCCTAACAACGAAAATAACGGATCGGTAAAAATAGTTCTGGAACAACGAGTAGAATTAGTAGGTTCTGAAAAAGATCTACGAGCCCTGAATTTATCAGGAGTATTTAATAACAATATTGATACAATAAAGAGCGTGGGGACAAAAGAACTAAAGGACACACCCGCTCAAAACTTTGTGCAAAGTACAAGTATCACAAATCCGCCCTCTGAAGTTAAAAAAGGTATAAATAGAATTTCATTGGATATTGAAGGGATGCACTGCTCCTCTTGTGCGGCGATCATTGAAAAATCTATCAGAAAGGTAGATGGCGTCAAAGAAGCAAATGTTAATTTTGCAGCAGAAAAGGCTAGCATTCTTGTAGACGAGTCGGTAGCAGAAAAAGAAGCCTTAATTAAGGCTGTAGAAAAAGCCGGATACAGGGCTTCTCTAACTAAACAAAATCAGTCAGAAGACAACAAGAACAAGCAAAAAGATCAGATTAAAGGAATGTTTAACAAATTTCTAACAAGTCTGGTTCTTAGTGTACCGATGCTTTACTTTATGCTGTTTGATTTTTTTGCAAATTTCCCGGGTCGTACCTTTCTTCTTCCTTATGTAGGCATCTTTTCCTTGATACTAACTACTCCTGTGCAATTTATAATTGGAAAAGGATTTTATAAAGGTGCATGGGCGGCACTTAGGATGAAGACTTTTAACATGGATAGCCTAATTGCTATTGGGACTTCGGTAGCATACTTTTATAGCGTTATAAATTACATATCCTATTATGCAAAGACGGGTTCCATAATAGGAATTGGAGGCGCAAAAATCCCCGAGCTTTACTTTGAAACCGCTGCGTTTTTGATAACTTTCGTTATTTTAGGTAAGTGGTTGGAGTCTAAGGCAAAAGGTAAAACTTCTGACGCAATTAAAAAACTCATGGGCCTGCAAGCAAAAACAGCCCGTGTTACCAGAAATGGTATTACTCAAGATATCCCCATCGACCAAGTTGTTAATGGCGATATTGTTGTTGTTCGACCTGGAGAGAAGATACCTGTAGACGGGGAAATATTAAAAGGTTCTTCTGCAGTTGATGAATCAATG
This sequence comes from Patescibacteria group bacterium, assembly GCA_041658075.1. GTDB lineage: Bacteria > Patescibacteriota > WWE3 > UBA101185 > UBA10185 > JBBAAW01. The sequence goes on along the minus strand of JBBAAW010000008.1, from coordinate 1,545 downwards.
ATTACAGGCGAAAGCTTGCCTGTTGAAAAACACCAAGGAGATACCGTTGTTGGAGGAACCATAAATAAAACAGGCAGTTTTGAGTTTAAGGCTACCCGCGTTGGTTCAGAAACTACTTTGTCACAAATTATCCGTTTGGTGGAGGAAGCACAAGGCTCAAAAGCGCCTATTCAAGCCTTTGCGGATAAAATCTCTGCCGTCTTTGTTCCGGTCGTGCTGTTATTGGCTGTTGCAACATTTGGCACCTGGTACTTTATACTCGGCTCTACACTATCGTTCGCTCTTATGGCCTTTACTTCTGTAATTGTTATAGCGTGCCCTTGCGCGCTTGGTCTTGCTACTCCAACATCCATTATGGTGGGAACAGGTAAAGGTGCTGAAAACGGCATCTTGATAAAAGGTGGAGAGCCTTTAGAAAGCGCGGTTAAAATCAATGTTATAGTATTTGATAAGACGGGAACTATTACCAAAGGAAAACCAGAGGTTACAGATACTTTAAGTTTTGGTTTGTTAGACCAAGATGAAATACTTCAAATTGCGGCGAGTCTTGAAAAACAATCAGAACACCCGCTTGCGGAAGCCATTTACACCTACGCCCAAGAAGAATCAATGAGTTTAAGCGAGGTTTCCGGGTTTAAAGCCATACCAGGACACGGTGTTGAAGGCATAATTGGTGACACTACTTACTATTTTGGTAACAGAAAACTTATTAACGATGTGTTAAACCTACCTACTGACAAGATTGACAGAAAACTATCAAGGTTAGAGGAACAAGGTAAAACAGCCATGATTTTAGCCACTAAGGAATCAATTTTAGGTACTGTAGCTGTTGCAGACACCGTAAAAGAAACTTCCAGGGAAGCTGTGGATAGGTTAAAAAAGCTTGGAATTGAAGTCTATATGATTACCGGTGATAACGAACGAACCGCTAAAGCAATTGCTCAACAAGTGGGAATTACTAATATACTGGCAGAAGTACTACCCCAAGATAAAGCCAATGAAGTAAAAAAACTTCAAGATTCCGGCAAAAAGGTTGCCATGGTGGGTGATGGCATAAATGATGCACCCGCTCTTGCACAGGCTAATTTAGGTATTGCCATGGGCTCCGGAACAGATGTAGCCATGGAAGCCGGTGGAATAGTAATAATTAAAAACGATTTAAGGGATGTTGTTAACGCCATAGATCTTTCCAAACAAACTGTAAATAAGATTAAACAAAACATGTTCTTTGCCCTGTTCTATAACATAATAGGAATTCCCATTGCCGCCAGGGTTTTTGTATCAGTAGGATTGGTACTTAAACCTGAATTGGCTGGGTTGGCTATGGCTTTAAGCTCAATATCGGTAGTTTCCAACTCGTTGACACTACGGGGATATAAACCAGGTAAAAGAAATTGGGTATCCACACTTGCCCCAATAGCAATGATCGCTTTGTTTACCGTCTTGTTCTTTGAATTCGCAAGATTTAGTTCTTCTATGACAAACGCAGAAAGTAATTTAAAGCCTACTTCAAACAAGCTTCGATAAAGGAACAGAATAAAGGGT
>JBBAAW010000007.1:0-40878 GCA_041658075.1 Patescibacteria group bacterium | reverse complement strand
AAAAGGGTTTGCTGGTATAGTAATGCTTCTTGTGGTGGTTGTACTCGTCGTTGCGGGAGTTATGTACGCCACAAAAACAGGATTAATAAAATTAAATCCCAAAGACGTGAATTATGGTAGTACTACAGTGTCAAAGCAAAATGCAGTACATAAGGTTGACTTTGCATACAAAGTAAAATCAATCACAAACGAGATGATTGTACTCAGTGGTCAAAAGGGAGACTTTACCTTACCAAACGATCCTTCAGTCGTAATAATACACAAAGGTTCTACCAAAGAATCGCCAAAGATGGAACTAAGTAAGCTAAAAGTGGGTGATACGTTAAATATGGAATTTATACCCGGCAAGTCAGCTACTCTTTTTGTGTCGACAACGTAATCTGTATCGTAATTCTAATTCCGTTACATTATTGATGATGCAATTCGAGATGTGAGTGGGCTGTTGACGCTAGGGTATGGAATGATCTAATCGTCCGGTAGTCTCTTAAATACCTGCGGGTTTAATTGTGTACTTTTTTAAGTATCTAATGGGATGCCATGATTTTTTTGCTTGGCGGAGACCCGGGATTCCAAGATCCTGTTCAAAATTTGTTTCTTCAAAACCCAGCTTTTCCAATTCTATTGCCGTTACATGAAATATATATGTAAAGATGCCCCTGTAAGCTACATCGCCTTTGCAAAAAGCCAGCGTTGGATAGTTATCGAAGATGTCGGATATCAGAAAACCCACCGGTTTTTGTCCATCATAGACAACAATATTTAACAAGTTAAAGTATTTCGAGTATTCGATCGCTCTTTTTATAGCTGTGTGCTCTATTTCGTTGTCTTCTTTAGGGTTGGCTTTGTTAATTTCCCATCTATCAAAGAGCTCGAGAATGATAGTTTTTAAGTCCGCAAGATTTTTTGTGGTTTTGTAGTTTATGTTTGGGGAATCTTTAAGAAGTCGGTTTATCATGTTCCTTTGAGAGTTGTAGTTGGAGCCTTTTAATTCCGAAAGTTTTTTAATGGAGCATATGTAATCAAAATTATCTTCGTCCTCGGCTAATGTGTAACATTTTCCTGGCTTTTCCATGGACTTGGCGATACTTATTTCTGGAATAAGTTTTAATGTAGGTTCTAAGCCCTCTTCACTCGATTTTTTTAACAATGTTTCTATAGTCTCCTCCACCTTATTTACACCGAGGAAAGAGTAAAACGGTTTCAGAGTAATATAATCATAGAACTTTACGATAAGATTATCGTTGAGTATGGACAGCTGCATATTATTGTTTACATCGTAGGTGATCATGCTAAAAAAATTGTAGTCCGAGTATTTTTGGCAGTTTTTCAAACGCTCGTCCACAGTGTGCATATGCCCTATTTTTAAGTTATCAAAGCTGGGAAACAGAGGAAGTGTAAGATTTTTAATATCGCCTATTGCATTTATGTTTTCCATGATGTAGCGTTATTATATACTATGGTGCTTTCTAGGATTAGGCAATTAAAGATTTCATCTATCGTTTTTCTTTTTGCTCTGTTTGTTTTGTGGTGGTTTCACGATTACATTACTAAATCTAACTTTTCTAATGGGCTTTTCAGTTATGCGTATCTTTATTTCTTAGTTGCTTTGGTTGGTGGAGTTAACGGTTTATATGTTGCTTACAAGTGGGGTTGGTTAAGCAGTTACTTGGGCAAAATTATAGCCTTCTTTTCCTTTGGCTTGCTTGCCCAGGTTTTCGGTCAACTTTCGTATACTTATTACTACGCAATATTGGGTGTAGAAGTTGCACCTTATCCGTCTATCGGGGATGTAGGCTATTTTGGTAGCGTTTTATTGTACATATGTGGGTCGTTACTTTTGTTAAAATTGTTGATGTCTAATTCAAATAAGAAGAGTGGGCGAGGTGATATGTATCTTGTTGTGCTAAGCACACTAACTATGTTTCTGATTTCTTATCTATTTTTGCTGAAAGGCTACGCTTTTGATTCCAGCAACATATTAAAGGGAGCTTTAGATATTTCTTACCCACTCTTCCAGAGTTTTTATGTTTCCTTAGCAGTCGCAAGTCTCTTTTTACTGGGTTCAAGATTGGGTGGTACCGGAAAGCGCGGAATACTGCTTTTGTTGATAGCCCTAGTCATCCAATATATTTCTGATTTTACATTCCTGATTAAAGCTAACAACGGTACATTCTATGCAGGTGGTCCGGTAGATTTTCTTTATTTAGTCGCCTACTTTTTAATGACCGTGGCTATTATAGAGCTTGATCTAGTATTTGAACGACTTAAAAATGGTAAGATTACTAACGGAGGTACCGTCACTTGATAGGAGGCGGTTACAATGGATAGCAGATACCAAAAGGCAGTTTTTAACATAATTAACACACAAAAACAGATAATAGGTCCGTTGGCGTTGGACATGGCAAGAAGGGTGTCAAACATTAATGTTGGCAAAAATGGGGAAGTGGAAATTGTTGGCGACCCTTTAACTGTTTTGCATCAACTTGTTAAAGAATACGAGGTTTTGTTTGGCGAGCTTTCCGTTAAAGTAAGTCGCGACTCTATAAGAGAAATGAAATTTACCCCCGGAGAATTACCTGAGATTTTAAGATAACCCCAAATCAGCAGGAGAGGCATCTTCGCCTTCAATAAGTCGCTTAATAGGATCCCCAAATTTAGTTAAATAGAACTTGATATTTTTTCCAATGGGCAATGTTTCAAGCTCGTCAAAGGAAAAGAATCGTAATTCCTGCCCCTCATTTCCAAGTTTTATATCTTTAAGCTCGCCGTTTTCTACCATGCCACCAATAGATCCCCACATGTTAGGGTCGTGGATGGTGGGAATATTATCTCTGTGGAGCAAAAGGATCTTTTTATTGTGCGTAATAAATGCGCTTGCTGATCTTGTCACGACGGTTATTATACCGGAATAATCCGTTTTTATAGGTATTAACAAAATTATCCGAGATTTTAGGGTAAAATCAATGTGTGATTAATTAGGCTAAAATCCCCAAAACTAGGCAATTCTAGGGAATCAGACTCCCCAAAATTGACCTATTTTAGGGAATGTAGTAGAATACCCGCATGGAAGGCATTATCGTGGAAAATTCTATAAAAAGACACTACGACGATTTAGAAAAGTATCTAAAGCCCAATAAGGTGTTGGTTGTTTATGGTCCCAGACAGGTGGGAAAGACTACCTTAGTTAAAAATTATCTCAGCAGGTGCAACTTAAAGTATGTTTACGCTAACGGCGGAGATGCTCAAATTAAAGAAGTTTTTGAGGGTCTAAATTTACAAAAGATAATTGAATATTCGGCGGGCTATCAATTAGTTATTATAGACGAGGCGCAAAAAATAGCCAACATCGGTGAAGGTTTAAAACTTCTTGTAGATTCCGTGGAGGGTGTAAGAGTCTTAATTACCGGATCGTCATCTTTTGATCTCGCCGGGCAAATTGGGGAGCCACTTACAGGTAGAAAAACTACTCTAACACTTTTTCCCGTATCGCTTATGGAACTTTCCATAGAAAAAAATCGATTTGAGCTTAATCAATTGGTAGATCAGCAGCTTGTGTACGGCAATTATCCGGAAGTTTTAAGTCAAAAGTCTAATAAAGAAAGGGAGGAAGTGTTAAATGAAATTACATCCTCTTATTTACTTAAGGACATTCTGGAGCTTGACAGGGTGAAGGGATCAAAAACCTTGTTGGATATGTTGCGGCTTTTGGCTTTTCAGGTTGGAAGTGAGGTTTCACTTACGGAAATCGCCGCGCAGATTGGAATGGACAGAAAAACCGTTTTGCGTTATTTAGACATTTTTGAGAAGTCGTTTATTATTTATAATTTGCGGGGTTACAGTAGAAATTTGCGCGACGAGATTAAGGAGAAGTCCAAGTATTATTTTTACGACAACGGGATACGGAACGCCATAATTTCCAACTTTAATGACTTAAGTTTTAGAAATGATATTGGAGCGCTTTGGGAAAATTTTGTTTTTATGGAACGCATGAAAAAGCGACACTATGGGGAAATAAGTGCCAATATATTTTTTTGGAGGACTTGGGACGGTAAGGAAATAGATTTGATTGAGGAGCGGGAAGGTTCCATTTTTGCTTATGAAGTTAAGTATAAAGAACGGCTCGTTAAACCTCCGAGAAAATTTGTTGACGCGTATCCTGGAAGTCATTTTAATGTAGTTAACAAGGATAGTTTGCTGGATTTTGTGGTTTAGATAATATAAATGAAAAAGTTTTTTGCGATCGTCATAATTTCGTGGGCAGTGTTTCTTGGCGGGTGGTTCTTTGTTTATAAGTTAGGAATTAATACTTTAGCAATTCAGTCGGAAGATACTATTCCTGCAATTATTTTGCCTGTTACCGTGATTAAGGAGGGAACTCTTTATGCCGACACTTATTACAAAGCGATTATTGAAAAATATCCCCACCCCAACGACAAAAATTACCAGAAGGGGCTTGTCCCCTTCTATTTTAGAAAAGTTGGCGAGCACTATATATCGGCGTTTCCTGTTGTGGCGGGGCTTTTAAGCGTTCCGGTTTATTTGATTCCAATGCTGGCGAGGGTCGAAATTACTTGGGATAACCTAACTGTTTTGTCCCACCTTTCTGCGTCACTGGTAGTAGCTTTAGGTGGGGGATTCTTTTACCTTTTATTAAAGAAACTTATCGACGATAAAAAGGCAATGCTGCTAACAGCGATTTATCTTTTTGCTACGGTAAATTTTGCCATGGTTTCCCAGTCTCTATGGCAGCACGGAGTTGTCCAGTTATTTACTATTTTGAGTCTTTTGTTTTTGTTTAGAGGCGCGGGTAAAGCAATCGATGTTTTTATCTCAGGGCTTTTTTTGGGTCTGGCGGTTTTATCCCGTCCAACCGCGGGGATCCTTATTCCGTATTTTGTTTTACTACCGGTTTATTTGAGGAACAGAGGGTTGATGGATACTAAAGTATCGATGATTAGTGCTAGCGCCGTAGTAAAACCTACCGCCTGGTTACTCCTGGGGTTATTGCCCTCTGCGATATTTTTTATTTGGTATAATGTCATCTATTTTGTCGATATTGCTAACCAAGGTTATGCTAGTCAAATTGGCGGTAATTGGTTAACGCTTTTCCCGCAAGGGTTTTTAGGTCTATGGTTTTCCCCCAGCAAGGGCATTTTAGTTTACTCGTCCGTTTTTATATTTTCACTTATTGGTTTTGCCTTGTCGCTAAAAAATGGAATCAGAAAAAATCTAGATTCTTTCCTTTTCATGTCGATCATTATTACCCACACTCTAATTTTGGGCGCGTGGAAGCATTGGTACGGTGGTTACAGCTTTGGTTACAGAATGGCCAGCGATATCATTCCATTTTTAGTTCTGCTGTTAATTCCGTATCTCAAGTCGCCCGTATTCAACAAAACAAAAAGACTTTTTTATGCCACACTCGTCATCTCAATCCTTTTTGAACTCGTGGGTTTAGCCTTTTTTGACGGCATCTGGCACGGCACTTACGACAAAGGCTTTTGGAATCAAAATTGGCTTTGGAGTGTGCAAAATAGCGAGCTAGTTTTTAACATTAGGCGTTTACTGCTAAAATTAGGATCGTGAGCGCAAAATACAACATTATTTGCCTTTCTAACCAGCTTTGGCTTAGCGACTACTGGACTAATAAAAGCCATGTGATGAGTCGTTTGAGTAAGCTTGGACATAAGGTTTTGTTTGTAGAACCGCCAATCAATACCGGTAACATCTTTATTCGACAGCTTTTTCAGGGGGCTTGGACTTTTAAACGACTTTTAACCCAAACAAAGGTAGAGGAGCAAAGCGGGGTTTTGATATATTCGCCGTTGAACATGTTGCCTAACGCCAACATTACTTCCAAGTGGCATATAAGTCGAGTAAATAAGGTTGCCGAACAATTCTTCGATCCTGAAAGAAAAACGATTTTATGGGTTTATCATGTTCAGCTTAAAAATTTGCTTAATTATGTCGATGGTATAAAGCACGACATTCTAATCTATGATTGTGTAGATAATTATCTGGGTTTTCCGGAAAATAGCGCTTTTTATTCTACTACGGTAACAAAAAAGCAATTGGTATTACAGGAAGAAGCTCTAGCAAAAAAGGCTAACTTGGTTTTTGCCACAGCTCCGGGTCTTGTTGAGCGACTAAAAAACTATAATCCAAACACGCATTTTACGCCCAATGTGGGTGACTATGAAAAGTTTAAAGACGCTAAATTGATTAAGGAAATTCCCGACGACTTAAAAGATATTAAAAAACCCATTATTGGTTTTACCGGAGCGTTGGACGAATATAAGTTTGACATGGGCTTGTTTAAAGAGTTGGCGCAAAACTATCCGGAGTACTCTTTTGTTCTTATAGGATCGCTTGCTATAAAGGGAAAAAACACCACTAAAGAAAGCTTAGGGCTTGCGGATTTAGAAAATGTACATTTGTTAGGTTCAAAGTCTTATGACAGTATTCAAAAATATTTTGCGGGTTTTGATGCTTTTATTATCCCCTATCAATTAAATGACTATACAGTGGGCGGGTGTTTTCCTGTTAAGTTTCACGACGCTTTAGCGGCGGGGCTTCCGGTAATCGTTACGGATCTGCCTGCCTACTCGTTTTTTAAGGATGTTTGTTATATTTCTAAAAGCTATAAAGAGTTCAGCGACAATTTAGAGAAAGCCTTGCAGGAAGACTCGTTAGAAAAAATTAAAGCCCGGCAAGAAGTGGCCAAAAACAATAACTGGGACGGAAAAGTTGCCAACATGTTAAAGTTAATCGAATCGTTATGAAGATACTGTATGGATTAAATTCAAAAGATCCTGGAGGAATGGAGCAGCATGTTTTGGACTTGGTTACTCAGATGATTACGCGAGGACATGAGGTTTTTGTTTGGTGTGAGGGTGGTGTTATTTACGACTGGTATAAGAAGGCTGGGGCCAAAGTTACGGAAAGGACCATTAGAAACGACATCGACCTTGGTTACATAAAGGACCTAAAAATATTCCTTCAGGAATACAAAATAGAAGTTGTTCACGCCCACGAACTAAAAGCTGTAGTTAATACGATAGCGGCGGGATTTCTAGCTGGAGTAAAAATTAGAATTTCTCATCAGCACACCCCTTTTATTAGCTGGCAGGTTCCTAAGTCAAAAAGGTTAATTTACGACCTGTTTTATTCAATTTTAATAAATCTCATGGGTTCCAAGGAAATTGCTCTTACACAGTCCATCAAGAAAGCTAAAATCAGAGCAGGCATCCTGGCTAGAAAACTAGCAGTAATTCCTAACGGAGTCGATACTTATAAATTTTTTGTTTCAGAAAATGAGCGGGTAATATATAGGCGTGAGGTTTGTAGAAAATACCATATAGATTCATCAACCAAAATTATTGGGAATCTAAGTAGGACAACCAAGGAAAAGGGTCACGATCTGTTACTAAAAGCATTTGCTAAATTGGTTGAAGATAAAAAGATCGCGCGGGAGGAGTTTACACTTTTAATCTGTGGTGGCGGTGAGTTGGAAAGTAGTTTGTGGGATCTTGCAGGTTCGTTGGGAGTAAAAGATCGCGTGGTAATAACGGGCTGTTTTGATGATGACATGAAGATAAAGTTTTATAACACTTTTAATTACTTTGTTTTTCCAACGCTGGCGGAAGGTTTTGGTATTGTACTTATTGAGGCTTTGATAACAGGACTTCCGGTTTTGTGTTCAGATCTTGAAGTATTGAGGGAGGTAGGTGAAAATTACCCTATGTATTTTGAAACGGGCAATTTTGAGGATTTGTCTCAAAAAATGCTTGACTTTGTTGGTCTGTCTCAGGATGACAGTAAGGTGGGGCAGATTAACCATGTTAAAAATAAATACTCCATGGAAAAATTTGGGGAAAATTACGACAATCTATATAGGAGTCTAGTGTGAAAGTTTTAATGTTGGCAAGATCCGATATTTTTAGTGTGTCCGGTGGTGACACTATTCAAATTGAAAATACGGCAAAAGAGCTTAAAAAACTGGGCGTAGAGGTTGATGTGGCCACAGATTTAAAAATCACGATAAAAGATTACAATTTGGTACACGTTTTTCAGTTGGATTGGATTCCAGAAACTTACTTTTATGTTAAGGAGGCTAAAAAATGTGGTAAACCAATTGTATTGTCTCCAATCCACCATGCAGAGAATGAAGTAAAGAAGTTTGACGACATTTATACTTTTGGACTTAGACGCTTGGTGGGATTCCTTGTAAAAAAGCAGGAATATCGGGATATTTTAAAAAATATTTATCGTTCGATTTACGATCGTTCCAAATTTATTCCAACCATAAAAGGTGCTCTTTTTGGATATAGAAGGTCCCAAAGGGAGGCTTTGACTTTAAGTAATATTGTTTTGGTGCAAACTGATGGTGAGGCGTGCGACCTTGAAGATACCTATGGCGTGGATTTTAAGTGGAAAAAAGTGGTAAATGGGGTTTCGGAACAGTTTTTGTTGCCGCATGATTATAAGAACAAACTGAATTTTGACAATTATATAATTTGCGTGGGCAGAATAGAGGCTAGAAAAAATCAGCTTAATATTATTGAAGCCGTTAAATTATTGCGACAAGAAGAAGGATTTAAGGCCACAAAGCTGGTGTTTTTGGGTCGACGGAGTGAGCATCATAAGAGCTACATTGACAATTTTGATCGTGCTCTAAAGGAAAACAATTGGATAGTTCATCCGGGCTTTATCCCGCAGGAGGATATTCCGTCGTACTATCACTTTGCCAAAGTAGGAATTTCTGCTAGCTGGTTTGAGACCACGGGTTTAACAAGCTTGGAGGCGCTTTTTTGTGGAACAAATGTGGTGGCCAGCGGAAAGCGAGCTAAAGAGCTTTTGGGCGACTTGGTCGTTTATTGCGATCCGTGGGATGTAAATTCTATTGCAAAATCTTTGCGGGAAGCTTATATGCGACCTGTAGCAAGTGTACCGGCAAATTTTAGAGAAGAATACACTTGGGAAAATGCCGCTAAACAGACCCTTGCCGTCTATAACAATTTATTAAAAGGTGATGAAGCATGAATTTCGAGTTGATTTTTATTCCTTTGATATTTATATTTTCGTTTGTGGGTCTTTTGGTCGACAAAAAGAAGTCGCTTTATGTTTTATTAGCGGTTTCGGTTTTGTTGCACAAAGAGCTTTTTAGTATTTACTCTTGGAACATTTTACCCGCGCGAATTTTTATGTTAGCAGTTTTGGTTTTTGTAATTGTCGACATAGCTAAGAGTTTTAAAAAGAAAGATACCGACTGGATAAAAAAGGATTTTATAAACCCCGTTACGCTTTCGTTGATGGCCTTTTGGATAATTGCTGGACTATCAATATTCTTTTCCAAAAATGTAAAAGCTAGCCTTTCGGTTTACGCTTTTCTTACTTCCGTCACAGCCTTATCGATATATTTAATTCGCGTTTTTCAGGGCGATCGCGCGCAGGTTTTACGCTTTACCAAGTTTTACATTTTAGTGGCTTTTGTTCTGTCGCTTATTGGCTTTGTCCAAATTTTTGTTTTTACGAAGTATCACTTCATCTTCGGGGCGTTTTGGAATGTGCCGGGCCATACTCCTCGCATTGGGTCTCTTTTTTGGGATGTTAACCATTTTGCCGGATTTTTGGTTTTGCTTTTGCCCGTCATCGGAGCGCTCGTTTTAGTAAGTCGCTCCCGAGAACGATTGATTTTTTTTGTTATGGGTTTGTCGATCTTAATAACCCTGCTTTTAACTAACGCCAGAAGCGGTTGGATAGCGTGCGCGGTAGCTTTCTTGACTTTTGCTCTGCTTTTAATTTTTAGGCGTTTTAGATACAAAGGTTTAGCCACGATTTTTTCTGTCATTTTAATTTTATCTATCGGGATTTTTTCTCAATATTTAAAAAAAGACAGTCCCATAAGACGGGAAATCCGCCAGTACTTTCATTACAGACTTGACTCTTTTGATTCCCATTTTTTGCTTTTAACAGGCTCGTGGCAGATTTTTGAAAAGTATCCTATTTTAGGTGGAGGTTACGGTAGTTTTTATGAACAATTTTCCAAAACCAAGATTTCCGCTACCTTTTTTTCCCGCGACCCGGCCGCTCTTAACACCCGCGTTCCCGCCCACTCCATTTGGGGCGAACTTTTAGCAGAAACAGGCGTTTTGGGGTTTTCCGCTATGTTAATTTTTTATTCCAGTGTGGTTTTTACACTTTTATATGCTTCTTTACGATTGAAGAATCCGCAGGATTCTCTAATTTGCTCCGCCATGTCGGGATCAGTCATTGGAATTTTAGTGGCCGGCATATTTTATTCTTATAACTCCGAATTCTTTTGGATCATTTTATTTTTTTATTTTCTTTATGCACTTTTTTCCCTGCGCGACGAGCTCAAAGAGTCAACGAGCAGGCTTTGGACTAATGTTTTTTCGCACTTTATCTCCAACCCAAAATTTCCTGTCATGGTGCTTCTTATCTTGTCGTCTATATTGATTTTTGTTGACTTGGGTAAAAACCACCTAATTCCTTATGATGAGGCAATTTATGCCAAAGTGTCAAAAAATATTCTGGAAAGGAACGACTGGTTAACGCTAAGCTGGCAAAATAACGAGCCTTGGTTTGAAAAGCCCCCGCTGTATTTTTGGCTATCAGCGTTGTTATTAAAAGTGTTACCGATTCCGGAATTGACAGTTCGCTTGCCTTCTGCCGTTTTTGGACTTTTCACCGTAATTCTTACTTTCTTTTTTGCTAAGCGGCTTTTTGGGAAGCCAGCAGGCTTCATTGCAGGGCTTTCGCTTTTAACCACCTTTCAGTTTTTATACTACTCCAGAACCGGGATGTTGGATGTTACCTGTGCGTTCTTTGTTACCGCCTCACTGTATGCCTATTACGTAAGTTTAAGCAAGGCCGGATTTAAAAAAGTCAGACCTTTGTTTTTTCTTATGCTCTCGGGTACTTTCATCGGACTAGCGGTTTTAACCAAGGGCGTGGTTGGGTTTTTACCCTTAATGATCATCGGGATATTTGAAACAGTGTCATTTCTATCGTCATTGCGATCACGCCAAGGCGGGAGAAGCAATCTACGTTCGTTGATAGTTTCATCTCTCGCGCGGATCTTTGTAATCGCAATTGTTTCCGCGTTGATCTTCTTACCTTGGCACTTTTCAATGTACCAGCTACATGGTCAAAACTTTATAAATTCCTATTTGGGTTACCATGTTTTGGAGCGTGTAACAATGGAAGTGGAGGATAAAGTCGCCCCGTTTTATTGGTATGCTGTTGTACTGAAGGTTTCCATGCGACTTTGGTTTGTGGCCCTTTTGCCCTCATTACTTTTTGCAATATATAGTTTGATAAGAAATCACGGCGACAGGAGAAAACTGGCTTTTATCCTAGTGTGGGCGATTATTATCTTAACGGTTTTTTCGGTTTCAAAGTCAAAGCTAGTTTGGTACATTATTCCAATTTATCCTGCTCTTTCTATAATAATTGGCTATTTCTACTCATCACTACTTAATTTTGTCGACATGAAAATTTCCCGATTTAAATACATCTCATCCTTTGTTCTTAAGTCGACCATTATCTATACTACGATTTGTGTTTCTCTTTTATATCTTTTAATGAATAAAGAGCTTGTTTACACCTCCGACTTAACGGGTTCGCAAGCAACTCTTTTAAAACTTAAAGATACAACTTATGGAACTTCCGCCAAAGTGTACGCCGATAGGATTGATTTGCCCCTCATGCTTTTTTATACCAATGGTCCTTTTGAAGTTACGGATTTTACGCCCTTAACGGAGTCAATAAAAAGTGCCAACCAGGAAGGGGTTAGGCTTATTTTTATTACTAAAGAAAGCCGCTTTAAAAAACTTCAAAACGGGTTTCCCGCCGTAAAATTAGTGTCATTTTCTAATGAATGGTATTTGGGGGAATTGGTGGGTAGATGAGGTATTTTGGAATTTTAAAAAAAGTTTCTTTTGTAAGCGCGGGAAACATTTTAAACGCCGGTTTTGGGCTTGTTTTTCTAACCGCTTCTGCGCGAGTTTTAACCCCCGCCGATTTTGGAAAATATGCTCTTTTAACCACGCTTTTGGTTTTTATGTCCAAGGTGGTGGACTTTGGATCTAATTCTGTTTTTGTGGCGGAGTCGCTTAAGGCGAATAATAATCCTGTAAACAATAAGGCCGAGCTTGTTAAAACATTTATTGCTTTAAAAGTTCTTCTTTTTGGTTTTGCGGTTTTATTTTCACTGGTAGCCTTTTATGCTTTGGGATTTAGATCCCTCGCGCTTTTAGCAATTTTTCTTGCGGGTTTAGTTTTTTACGCTATAAATGTTACGCTTTTTGCTTTTTTTCAAAGCGCGGAAATGTTTGGTCACGCGGTACTTTTAAACTCTATTCCCGCGTTTTTTAAGGCTGTGATTGGCGGATTCATGTTGCTAGGTGTTTTTAGTTTGCCTTTTACCGCCATTTATGCGACTTTTTGTCTTTCCATGGTTTTGTGCTTATTTCTATATCTCTTTATTCCTAAAGAGTTTAAACGTTTAAGCAGCGCCGATATAGTTAAAAGCGGTTTTACCCAAGTTTTTAAAGCGAGTTTTCCTGCGGGAGTGTCCCAGCTTATTTCTCAAGGTTGGTCGGCAATTTCTAACACCATTGTTAAATTTTCCAAGGGTTTTTCAGATGTAGGGGTTTTCTACTTGGCCGACAAGATTGCTAATGTTTTTAGTTTAATCTCGCTGTCAATTTTTACCGTTATACTCCCACAAAACGCCCGTCGTAAAAAAGAAAATCTTCCTCACGACCTAAAGGAGACGGGAGTTTTAGCTTTGCTGATTATGGTTTTAGCAGTGGGGTTTGTGAGTGTTTCGGGGATTTTCGTAACATCGGTTTTTGGTAACAAATATGCCGGATCACTTCTAATTTTAGATATTTTGATTATCTCTGCCGCTATCTCTGCAGTTCACGCTTTTATGGAAAACTATTTTTATATTCATGACAGCACTAAAACTATTATGTACATTTCTTTAACTAAGCTGTCAATCTTCGTCATCTTGTCTTTTCTACTTCTTCCAAGCCTATCGCTAAAAGGTTTAGCGCTTTCTCAATTAATTTCTGCGGTTTTTGGACTTATTTTAGTATCATTTTTAACTGTTAGGAGTAAGATAAGGATATAATTGTTGATAAATCAAAGACCATGAAGATAGGAATAGACGCAAGATTTTGGAGTCAAACGGGAATCGGTAGATATATCAGGGAAATTGTGGGCGAATTGGCAAAGCTGGACGCACAAAACGACTACGTGGTTTTTTTAATTGAGAGCGACTTTGACAGCGTTACCCTGCCGTCAAACTTTAAAAAGGTTAAAACCAACATTCACTGGCATTCTTTTTCGGAACAACTTATCCTTCCGCTACTGTACCTGAAGGAAAATTTGGACCTTCTTTTTGTTCCGCATTTTAATGTGCCTATATTTTATCCGGGCAAGTTTGTTACAACCATCCATGATTTAACGGTTCTTCGCGTTCGTACGGGGAGAGTAACCACCCTTCCTTATCCTGTTTATATGGTTAAATATTTTGGGGCTTTTTTGGCTCATTTGATTGCTATTAAAAGGTCGCAAAAGATTTTTACCGTTTCGCAATTTGTAAAGAACGACATTGTGAAGACTTTTAGAGTCGACCCGAGAAAAGTTGTGTTGACCCCATGTGCAGTTGACGAAAGTTTTATTAGACGACAGGATAACGAAGTCGCTGCAGTTTTACAAAAATATAAGACTCACAAACCTTACTTGTTTTATGTGGGAAATGGTTACCCACATAAGAATCTAGAAAGATTAGTTAAAGCTTTTGAGTTGGTGATAAAAGATTTCCCTAATTTGAGTTTAGTTTTGGGTGGAAAGAAAAACTTTTTTTATGAGCGGTTAGAAAAAGAATCCGCTTCTTTGGTTGTATGTGGTCGATTAGTTTTCCCGGGTTTTATTGCCGATTCAGACTTGCCCGCTTTATACAGCGGAGCGGAGGCTTTTGTTAACCCATCTCTATATGAGGGCTTTGGAATTCAAACTTTAGAGGCTTTTGCTTGTGGTTGTAAGGTGATTTGTTCTAATGCAACATCTCTGCCGGAGATTGGTGGGGATTTAGCGAACTATTTTGATCCTTGTGATATTAATAACATGGCGAAGGTCATAAAAAGCGCTTTAGTGAAAACGTCATCCGATTTTGCTGCCAAGGCCATTAATAGAGCCCGTCAATTTTCTTGGAGATCTTCCGCCCAAACTATTCTAGAAGTCGTTAAGGGTCTATGAGAATTGCTATTGTTTTTGACGATCTAATACAATTTGGCGGGGCGGAAAGACTTTTGTTGGCGGTACACGAGCTTTACCCTGACGCGCCTGTGTATACTTCTGTAGCTAATGACGAGTGGTTAAAAAGATGTGCGGATTTACATATCGACCTTAAAACCTCCTTTATGCAAAAACTGCCGTTTAAAAAGTTACTCAATAGGTTTTACGGACTTTTAGGTTTGCATGTGCTGGCTTTTGAGTCGTTTAAATTTGACAATTTTGACATAGTGCTTTCTATTTCTGCCCGATTTGCCCATGGAGTTATTACAAAACCCGGCACGATCTTTGTTTGTTATATGAATTCTCCTGGACGTATGTTTTGGGAGTCGCATGACTACTTCTGTCAAGAAGCACTTTTCCGGCAGGAAAAGCCGTTTTGGTATTTGGTTATGCCATTTTTATCTTTACATCGACTTTGTGATTATGCATCGGCGCAAAGAGTGGATTATTTTATTGCCAATTCGTTAATCTCAAAAGAACGTATTAGAAAGTATTATCGACGCGATTCAGTTGTCGTATACCCGTTTGTTGACGTTGTCGACAAGCTAGCCTACCAAGAGATTGATCACGCCAATGGTGAGAAGGATTACTTTCTTGTTATAACAAGGCTAAACGCCTGGAAGCGCGTGGATATTGCTATTGACGCGTGCAAAAAAGCAGGTGTGCACTTAAAAATAATCGGCGAGGGATCTGACAGAAAGCGCTTGGAAGATCTATCGGGGCGGGATAGCGGAGAGGTTGAATTATTGGGATATGTAAGCGAACAGGAAAAAATATCGGCGATACTTGGTTGCAAGGCTCTAATATTAACTCAGAAAGAAGACTTTGGGATTACGGCTTTGGAGGCAATGTTGCTGGGGAAACCTATAATTGCTTATAGGGCGGGGGGCGCGCTGGAAACAGTTGCGGAAGGTGCTACAGGGGAATTTTTTGACACACAGGATGCGGATTGTCTTGCTAAAACGCTCCAGCATTTTAACCCGTCGATATATAAACCCGAGGACTGCAAAAGCCAAGCCGGCAAGTTTTCCAAACAGAAATTTCTGCATCAATTGGACGAGTTTCTAAAAAAAGTTTATGATGAGGGGACGTGCGCGTCACAGACAGCACCCCATAACATATGAGTTATCAAATTTTAAAAAGACTTTTGGATATTGCAGGTTCAATAATAGCACTCATAATTTTTTCCCCCATAATTATTTTCACCGCTCTTTACATAAAGATTATGTCGCCTGAGGGACCGGTTTTTGCAGATATTCCAGGTCGAGTTGGTAAGGGCGGTAAAGAATTTAGGTTTTTGAAATTCCGTTCCATGATACCGAATGCTCATAAGTGGTTGGAGGAGCATCCAGAATGGCATGAAAAATATAAAGCCAACAATTACAAAATAGATCCCAACGAGGATCCGCGCATGATAAAAGGTGAGTTCATTAATTTTATGCGTAAATTAAGTATTGATGAACTTCCGCAGTTTATAAATGTGCTTATTGGAGAGATGAGTATTGTAGGTCCGCGTGCTTATTACCCATTTGAGATTAAGGACCAGGCGGTAAAGTTTAATGTATCGGCGGATGTTGTAGCTAAAGCAATTTCCGTAAATCCAGGCATTACAGGTCCTTGGCAAGTAGGTGGTCGTTCACTTATAAGTTTTGACAAAAGGATAGCAATTGATGCAGACTATGCAAGTCAGAAATCAATTTTGTACGATATTTTGCTGATTTTAAAGACACCATATGCGGTGCTAACAATGAAAGGAGCTTACTGAAAGGAGCTTTAAATGGAAGAAAAATTTTGGAAACCTAATTTTAAGGAAGTTAAGAATTTGAAAGAAGTAAAAAATGGAAGTGTAAAAAGTCCTAATAACAAAAATTTTGGAAAAGTTTTTGGCATTGGGGGGATAGTCCTTTTGGTAACTTTGGGCCTGGTAGGTATCTTGGCTTATAAATTCGTGATCGATCCTGCATTGGCGCTAAAAGTCAGAGTCGATAAATTAAATGTAGATGGACAACAGGCCAGTAAGGCTTTTCAGGGTCGCGACCTGGTTTTGCTTGAACAGGTATTAAATCAAACAGAGTCCGACATAAAAGGTTTGCGAGACGATAGGGATCAAAAATTCTCGTGGGCAAAGGATCTTCCAAAAGTCAAAGATTATTACGCTGATACAGAATATTTTTTAAACAGCGGACTTTACGCTATTGACGCGGCTAGAGAATTTACCAGGATTATTACACCTTTTGCGGACGCAGCGGGTTTAAAGGTTAAAGCAGATCAAGAGGTTGCTCAAAAAAGTTTTGCTGATGCCTTTTCTGACTGGATCTCCTTAATGCCCAAAGTAGCCAACGATATAGATCCATTTTTAGTTAAGGTCGACAAAATTGGGACGGAGCTTTCTAAAGTTGATGCCAGTAAATATCCGGAGGAGTTTAGGGGAACCCCTATAAGATCAAACATAATTTACGCTCAAACCACACTTTCTAGCCTAAGCGACTACGCGCCGGATCTTAAAAAAGCTTTGGTTTTAGTGCCAAGACTTTTGGGTGTGGGTGGACTGGAAAAACGCTATATGATTATTATGCAAAATAACGCAGAAATGCGACCCACGGGCGGTTTTTGGACCAATTATTCTACCTTTAAGATTAAAAACGCCCTGCTAAATTCCGATTTCTCGTCAAAAGATATGTATAGTATTGATTTTACGCTTGACGCCATAGATGCTTATACAGATTTTTCCGTAGGTCTTCCTGCTCCGCTTAGAAAGTATCTTTTGGTGGAAAGATGGTTTGCCAGGGATGCCAACTTTTCTCCGGACTTTCCAACTTCTGTTGCCAATTTTATGAAGTCCTATAACCTTGCCATGCGTCTAAATCCGCTGGAAATAAAACCCGTGGATGGAGTATTTGCTATGGACACGCAGGTTGTGAGCGAGCTCCTGGATGTTACCGGTCCGGCTACGGTTAATGGCGTTACTTACACAAAAGATAATGTGGTTTTGGAGCTGGAGAAAATTGCCTCGCTGGCTCTTAAAGAGCAATCAAACCGTAAAAAAGTTTTGGGCGACTTAATGGAGCGCATGTTGGTAAATGTTTTTGAGTCGGACAAGAATTTATGGCCAAAGCTTATTGATAAAGGGGTGGATTTAATGAATCGCAAACACATTATAGGTTATATGTACGACCCGGAAATTCAGGCCCTTCTTGAAAAGTATAACTTTGCCGGACGGTTGGTGGATGTTCCTGAAGGCGATTATCTAGCTGTAATAACCAGCAACTTGGGTGGTGATAAAACTAACTTGTTTATTACGAGGGAAATAACAAGCTCAACCTTGAACGATGGCGGAAAGTGGACAAGAATGGTTAAAGTTAAATATGCTTACGGACCCACGGAGGGTGAATACTCTTTATTTGCCAAATTGTATAAAGACTACCTTAGGATTTATGTTCCCAAGGGGTCAACACTTGTTAGCGTGGAAGGTAGTGAGGACGGTCAGGGTAGTGGCGACGAGTTAAACAAAACTTATTTTAACGGATTTATCACACTTGGTCCTGGTGCCACTAAAGAAATTTCTTTTAAATACACTTTGCCGGATGGCGTTGTCAAGAATGGAGAATATAAGCTGTATATTCAAAAACAGTCAGGTATGCCCAAGGAGAAATATAACTTGAGTGTAAACGGCAAACAAAGTATGGTAGAAACCGATACAGATTACAAGTTTGTTACGAAGATATAGTGTTGTTGGTATAATAAATAGGTGAACAAAGGATTTAGCACTGAGTGCGTGGTTTTAAAGAATTCTAATTACAAGGACGCGGATAAGTTGTACACGCTTTTTTCTCCACAATACGGAAAGTTTACCGCTACAGCTAAAGGGGTCAGAAGAATAAACTCTAAGCGACTCGGCAGTCTAGACACTTTAAACCGAGCTCAAATTAGCTTTTCTGAGTCCCATAAAGGGATAAAAATAATCAATCAGGCGCAACTTGTAGAATCGCACAAAGAATTAAAAAAAGCCATGTCCGGCATAGCCAAGGGTTTGTACATGGCGGAACTGGTTCACAGATTTTTTTATCACGACACTTATGGTCACGAATCGGCGCCGGAGGTTTACGGGCTTTTTACTAAGGCGCTTCAAAGCTTAAACAAGTTTTACGCCAAATATTCGGAAGGTAGTTTTAACTTTGTGCCGGTGCGAATTATGAATATTTTTGAAGCGCGACTTATGAAGATTTTGGGTTATGAGATGAGTTTGGATAACTTTTTGTTGAATCGTTTGGAATTGGGAGAACAGGAGGTGGAATATTTGAAATCATTAAAGAGTAATCAAAGCTTTGGCGACTTAAAGCTATTGCAAAGCGCTCATAAAGGTGCCAATGCAGTTATTAAAGAATATGTGTTGGATGTTTTAGACGAGCGCATTTACTCAAGTAGGCTTTTTTGATAGGATTGCCCTGTAATTATGGAGAAAACTCAGGAGTCAAAACAGCAAAAAATTATTTCACTTTGTAAGAGACGTGGATTTGTTTTTCCCGGGTCGGAAATTTATGGAGGACTTGCTAATACTTACGACCTTGGACCTTTAGGTGTTGAGATGTTAAGGAATGTTGTTGCCTGTTGGTGGAAGTTCTTTGTAACAAGTCGTGAAAACATTTTTGGACTCGATACAAGTATCCTGATGTCGCCCAAAGTATGGGAAGCCTCTGGACACACGCAAAGTTTTACTAACGATCTGATTGACTGCAAAGAATGTAAATACAGAACTCGCGCAGATCATGTTATTGAGGACTATCTTGAGTCGACAGGAAAAAGTGAGGTAGTAGAAGGCAAACCCTTGGAGGAGATAGACAAGATGCTGGCTGATAACAATATAAAATGTCCTAAGTGTGGAAAAAGTAACTGGACACCTACGCGGAAGTTTAATCAGCTTTTTGAAACCACAGTAGGAATTGTTACCGAGTCGTCATCCTTAGCGTATTTGCGAGGAGAAATTGCTCAGGGAATGTTCGTAAACTTTAGGAATGTACTGGACACCATGCGTCCAAAACTGCCTTTTGGAATTGCGCAGGCCGGAAAGGCTTTTAGAAACGAGATTACTTTGGGGAATTTCATCTTTAGGACATTGGAATTTAACTTGGCGGAATTTGAGTATTTTATCGACCCTAAGAATCCTTGGGAAGACTATTTTAAGTTCTGGAAGGTCGAAATGGAAACTTGGTTATATTCTTTAGGTGTTGATAAGTCGCATTTAAGATGGAGAACCCATACGGATGCTGAGCGTGCACACTATTCCAAGCATACGGAAGACTTGGATTATGAATATGCCTTTGGTTTTAAGGAAATGTTTGGGTTGGCTTATCGCACAGACTATGATTTGCGTAACCACATGGAAAAGTCGGGGGTGGATTTGCGTTATACGGATCCGCAAACTGGCGACAAGTTCGTTCCGCATGTGGTGGAGCCTACCTTTGGTATTAGCCGAGTCTTGCTATGCCTTTTGACGGAGGCGTATACGGAAGATGCTGACGGACGGGTTTATTTGCGGCTTAATAAAAGTGTTGCACCTTATCGAACTGCAGTCTTTCCTTTGGTTTCTAATAAACCAGAACTTGTGGTTAGGGCGAAGGAAATTTATGTTGACTTATTAAAACAAGGTGTACGGGTAGCTTGGGACGACAGGGGAAATATTGGTAAGCGTTATTTATCTCAGGACGAAACTGGAACGCCCGCGTGTATTACTGTTGATTATCAATCGTTAGAAGACGGTACGGTGACTGTACGTGATAGGGATACAAAAACGCAAATAAGAGTAAAGATCGAAGAGATTTCTAGATCAATTTAACTTTAAAATCTGTAATTCATGAAGAGGAGAAGAGCGGGATGTTGGGTGATTATGCATCCCGCTCTTTTGTTAAGCCATCGGCCTGCGTTCTAGTGCCCCCTTTCCTCCACATGGGAAGTGCTTTCTGTAGCACTTCGGACAATAGGAGGCACCGCAATTCTGACATTTTACGATGCCGTTTTTGACACCACACTTCGCGCACTTCCTTTTTGCCATCTCTAGTCACCTTTCTTGGTTAAAAATGGCTAACGCTGACTTTCTGCGTAATTCGCGGCTGGGAGAATTTTATAGGTTTTTGCTAACTTTTCAAGTCGTCGCTGGATTTGTATACCCCGCTTCGCCTTTTCTTTGTATTGACAACAAAGTCTAAATGGGAGATATTGGTGAAGATTGGTGATAAGTGGTGAAAATAGTATGAAAATGTTTCTTGGGGAGTATCAACCAAATATTACCGAAGGAAACCGCATTGCCCTGCCCAAGAAACTTAGAGAGCAGATTGTGGGAGAGGAAATAATTCTCTCCAAAGGTTTTGAAAAGTGCGTTTTTTTGTATGACAGGGGAGATTGGGCGCAGGAGTGGCAAAAGCAAGCTGTGAATCCGATTACGGATTCGAAAACTAGAGAACTTAAAAGATATGTGTTTTCCGGTGCGGTCGATGCGACGGTTGATGAGCAAGGTCGGTTTGTAGTTCCGCAGTCATTAAGAAGTTACGCTGGACTGGAGAAGGATGTGGTGGTTATAGGCGCGGGGGATCACATAGAACTTTGGGACGGTGAAGCTTGGAGTTTGCACCTTAACAAGATTAGCCGGGAGTTGGGATCGTGATGGAATACCACGCTCCAGTAATGCTGGCGGAGTCGCTTAAGTTTTTACAGGTCAAGAAGGGTGAAAAGTATATCGACGCTACTTTAGGTGACGGAGGACACACGATAGAGATATTAAAACTGGGCGGAAAGGTTTTGGGAATTGATGTTAACCAAGGGTCGTTGGATCGAGCGAGGAAACGGATTGACGAAGAGGGGCTGCAAAAGAATTTTGTTTGGGCCAAGGGGAATTTTAAAGATATCGACCAGATTGCCAAAGATAAGGGTTTTGAACAGGTCAGCGGCATTTTATTTGACTTGGGGGTGAGTACGACGCAGCTTAAGGATGAGCGAATGAGCTTAAGTTTTAATTCGGAGTATGAGCCGGATATGAGGCTAGACGACAAATTGGGAGTCAAGGCTTTTGATTTGATAAACGGACTTTATGAAAAAGAGCTGGCGGATATGTTTTGGGATTTCGGGGAAGAACGTTTTGCAAAAAAGTTTGCTAAGGAGATTGTAAAGGCTCGTGAGTTGGAAAGGATTTCAAGTAGCAAGCAGTTAGCTGATATTGCACGGAAAGCTTTTCCAGGCTACGAGAACGGCAGGTTGCACCCTGCTACTCGGATTTTTATGGCTCTAAGGATAGCGGTTAATAATGAGC
The DNA here is from genome assembly GCA_041658075.1 of Patescibacteria group bacterium. Lineage (GTDB taxonomy): Bacteria > Patescibacteriota > WWE3 > UBA101185 > UBA10185 > JBBAAW01. Next base: position 19,247 of record JBBAAW010000007.1, on the reverse strand, counting down.
TGGAAAATTTAAAAAGTGCACTGCCCCGGGCTGGGCGCTTGCTAGTACTGCCTGGCGGACGAATGGTCGTTATAAGTTTCCATTCGCTCGAAGACAAGATTGTTAAAGAATTTGCCCAAGGCGCCCAGCCCAATGTTGATGGCGCAACTCTGAAGGAGTTGACGGAAAAGCCTTTGGAGCCAACTCCGGAGGAGGTTGCGCAGAATCCCCGCGCCCGTAGCGCTAAAATGCGTGTTCTTGAAAGATATGTCTAAATTACTTAAAATATCAATAGGAGTTTTTATAGCATCCTTTCTAACCCAAGTAGTGGTGTCCAATAACATGGCCCTAAAAACTCAGGAGTTAAATAAAGTCGACCATGAAATTGCTCAAGTAAAGAGCCAGATTTCAGAAGTCAACCAAGAAATTTACCTTACATCCTCAATTACTGGTATGGAAGAGCGCGCTCACAGCATGGGATTTTTGCCCATGGATAAACCCATAAATAGCGTAACAAGTCCAACCATTGCCAGAGTTTTCTAAAATGTCGGCGCTTGAGTTAAAAAAATCATGCGACAAAAGATTTTTTGCCTTTAAATTGGGCGTGTCGATTTTATCCCTTATTGCTGTTGCCAGGCTTTTTTCCATTCAAATTTTGTTGCACTCAAATTACAGCGCTCGTGCTTACGATCAATATTCAAATTACATCACAATAAACGCCAAGCGCGGAGAAATTTTAGCAGTGGACGGCTATCCTTTAGCGTCAAACCAAGTATCCTACCTTTTATACGTTGAACCTAAAAAAATTAAGGAGAAACAAAAGTTAATAGAAAGTGTGGTTTCAATTTTCCCTTCGGAAGTCGCCCAAAAAGAACTGCAGCGGATTAAAGATCTTCTGGATTTAAACTTGTATTGGATAGCGTTGGAGCACAATTTAACCCCGCCACAAAAAGAAGAAATCGAGAAAATGGGCTTGGAAGGCGTGGGTTTTGAGGAAGAGCCGGTGCGATTTTATCCGGAAGGCACTATGCTTGCTCATGTTTTAGGGTACGTGGCAGAGCAGGACGACGGAAAAAAAGGTGGTTATTACGGTATAGAAGCGGCTTTTAACGGAGACTTGGAGGGTCGGCCGGGAAAAGTTACAGAGGAGCGCGATGCGTTAGGACTTTCTACTTTAACAGGTGGGTATAGTAAGGTAAAGCCGTTGGACGGAAAAAGTGTGGAGCTCACAATTGACAGAGCGGTTCAGCATATAATTGAAAAAAAGCTTAAAGAGGGGGTAGAAAAGTACGACGCGGCGGATGGCGTAATTATAGTGAGTAATCCGGTAGATGGGAGTATTTTAGGGATGGCGGTTTTTCCCACTTACGACCCGGGAAACAGGAATTTAATAAATGAAGTGGTGAGTGAAAGATCAGGCAGAAAATTAAGCGAGCATGTAAATTTAGCAATCTCTTCTTTATACGAGCCGGGATCTGTTATGAAGCCCTTAACGTTATCTGCCGCCATTGATTTAGGTAAGGCGACTCCGGAGACTATCTATTTTGATAATGGTCCGGTTAATTATTCCGGATACATTATCGACAATTGGGACGGAAAGCACCTTGGTCAAATGAATCTGGTGTTGCTTTTGCAAAAATCCAACAATATTGGGGCGGCTTGGGTGGGACATTTGGTTGGTGTGGAGGCACTTTCTAGTTATTTTAGAAAATTTGGTATTGGCGGGCTTTCCGGGGTGTCGTTGGAGGGTGAGGAAACCGGAATTCTTAGAGATCCCAAGGAAGCTACGGATGTTGACTTGGCAACTATGTCGTTTGGACAAGGAATTTTAGCTTCACCTCTACAGGTGCTTTTTGCTTTTAATACTATAGCCAACGGCGGAGTTTTGTATAAACCTCAAATTGCATCAAAAATAATTGACAATCATGGAAAATTTATTAAGGTGGAGCCAAAGGAGGTTGGCAGGGTTATTAAAAAAGAAACGGCCGACACGATGGTTGATATGTTAATAAAGGCGGTCGACGGAGGAGAGTCAAAGTACTTTAATATTAAAAACTATAAAGTGGCGGGAAAGACCGGAACGGCACAGATTGCGGTTGCCGGAGGTTACGATCCCAAAAAAACCAACGCCACCTTTGTGGGTTTTTTACCGGAATCCAAAAAATTTTCCATGATTGTTAAACTGCGTGAGCCTCAAACTAGCCCGTACGCTGCGGAGACTGCCGTTCCGCTTTGGATGGAGACCGCTGGCGAACTTGCCAAATATTACTCCCTTCCTCCCGATAAATGATTTTATTTCATAACAGTTTTACTGCGTGATAGCCATAAATTCTATTCATATTAGAGTCAATAGTATTGCAATATTGTTTACTTGTACGATAATTGTTTTAGTTTTGCAGGGGACGGGGCAAAGTTACAAAGTCTTTGCCCCGTTTTAAAAGAATTACACCATGAACAAACGAGTTATTGGAAAAGTGGGCGAGATGATCGCGTCTAAATATCTTACGGAAAAAGGATACACTATTATTTGTAAGAATTGGACCTGTCATTGGGGAGAAATTGACCTGATTGCGGAGAAAGAAAATATTCTTACCTTTGTAGAGGTAAAATATCGAACCTCACTTACTAACGGGCATCCTTCCGAGTCCATAAATTATTACAAAAAGAAAAGTTTGCAAAGAAGCATCAACATATTTTTATCTAAAAACTACATTACTAAACCCTGGAGGGTGGATGTTTTATGTGTTAGCAAGTTTGGTAAATCGCTTCGAGTTGATTATTACGAGTACGTTTCTTTAATGTGATTGTTTTAAATTGATGACCGCGTTATAATATTGGTTGGTCACTTATTATACGGAGGATGGGGGTGTGTTATGCCAAATGAGCCGAAGACGGTGAAGCAAAGAGTTGAGGAAGCGACGGTGCAGGCGGTGGTGAGCCACCGGGCGGTAGTGGTCAGGATCGATGGTGAAATGACGCAGGAGCAAATCGAGGCCGCCGCCCAAAGTGTATATGCTAAGGCCATAGCCATGAGCCATGAGAGAGAAGGCGAGTAAGAAAAAAAGCTAGACCGAAGAAGGACTTCAGCGAGAAGGGGTTAAGCAAACGGCAGATCTGCCGTCGCGATGAATTTTGTCGCACGCTTTTCTCGCTCTCTGAAGTCCCAAACCCTCTTGGAAATAAAGCATCGATTAAGTTATATAAGCACACTATTGTATTTTTAGTCGAACTATCATATATTATTCCTATGAATAAAAAAGTACTTATAGTAGAAGACGATATGGCTCTATTTAATATGTATTCCGTGGAATTAAAGATTAAGGGCTACGATGTATTAAACATTAATGATGGCCTGCAAGCGCTTCCCAAAGCCAAGGATTATCAGCCGGATATAGTTCTTTTGGACATCATGTTGCCGGGAATGAACGGCTTGAATATTTTAACTGAGCTGAAATCAGATCCTCAAACCACTGAAATTCCTGTTATTATGCTTACCAACTATGGAAGCGAGGATAATGTTAAAAAGGCCCTGGAGAGTGGAGCGGCGGATTACATTATGAAGTACAAAATACTTCCTTCGGAGCTTAGCGATAAGATAGATGCGGTACTTGGGACTTCCACCGATTCCGATGTTAAAATAGCAATTTAGAATGAATGAAACCTCTGCCCTTGAGTCATATTTACAACTTGGTATTTTTCTCTTAGTCACTTTTTTTACTTTTTTTGGCGTAGTAAAACTTCTTCGTGCGTATAGAAGAAATAAGAAAAAGTTGCTTGAAATTGGTCAACAGTTAACTCTGGCTAAAAGCGATGCCTCACACTGGCAATCCCTGCCGGAAATTTTTAGAAGAACAGTTTATCTTGGCGACCTTGAGCAGTCGTTGGACACTATATCCAGTTATTTACTTAATATTTTGGACGCTTCTTCAGTGTCGTACCTTATAAAAACCCAGCAGGGTTTTAGCTTTAGGGCTAGAACTAACGGTAACATAACAAAAACCTATTTATCAAAAAGCAAAGAATGTACGAATAAAGCTTATAGCAAAGTTTTGGGCAAAGAAGGCGACGCCATTCTATCTGAGGATACAATTTATGGCGGGCAGGTGGGGGAGGCTTTACTGATGGAGAATGTAGGTAGTGTGGAGAAGCCAACGGAACAGCGTAATAGTGGAATAAGCGACTTTTTAAAACACGTTTGTGTTCCCCTAAGGTTTGGCGATGAAATTGCAGGGGTTTTATGCGCATTTGGAAGTTCGGATAATTTAGATAGCGATCAAAACGCTGTTTATATGTCAAAAATCTTGGATACCTCCGCTTCCCTTCTTACCGACTTCAAAGCGTTAATCGCTAAAGAGCGGGGTAAAGTTGAGTCGGTTTTACAAAGTATGGAGGAGGGGGTTTTGCTGGTGGATTCAAACTACAAAGTGTCGGTAATAAATAAAACTGCTAGTCTTTTTTTATCATGCCAGGATCAGAAACCGTTAAATATTAGCGATATTACAACCTTATTAAAAGGGGCCCTGCCGATTCAAGAAATTGTGTCAAATGTTATGGATAGCGGGGAAATTAAGTCGCAAAAAAGAGTTTTTGTAAGTAATCGTTATTTAAGTTTTACTTTCCTACCGGTTAAATTTGAACGGGAAATTATTGGTGTAGGTATCATTATGCGAAATGATTCTGAGGAAGAAAATCTTCGAAATCTTCGTGAAGATTTCACGGCTATGATGGTGCACGAGTTAAGAGCTCCGTTAACGGTTATTAGGGGTTCTGCAGATATGGTATTAAAAAATCGGGAGCGGTTTAATCAGCAAGATATTGACCTTTTTCTTAACCAAATTAAAGAGTCGGCGTGGGGGCTTTTAAAATTAGTGAGCGACCTTTTGGATTCGGCAAAAATTGAGTCAGGCAAATTTACAGTTAACAAGTCGCCCTGTCTGTTAAACCAAGTATTACAGGAAGAAGCGGAAAATTACAAGGTTTTTGCCGAGTCAAAAAATATCGACTTGACTTTAGATTTGAGCGAGGCTGTACCGCAGGTGGAAATTGACAAAGAAAAAATTGTGCAAGTGCTTAATAATTTAGTGTCCAACGCGGTTAAATTTACCTATAAGGGGGAAATTACACACATGGGCGAGCGAGGGTTTATTAAGGTGGGATCGAGATTGCAGGGAGGTTTTGTTCAAGTTTTTGTAGCGGACAACGGACCAGGCATTCCTAATGATGTTAAAAAACAATTATTTAATAAGTTTGTGCAGGCGCGGGAGTCCAGTATTTCCAACGAAAGTGGTACGGGATTGGGTCTTGTGATTGCTAAAGGCATTGTGGAGGCTCATGGTGGCAAAATATGGGTGGAAGACAATGTACCCAAAGGTTCTGTATTTATTTTTACCCTACCCGTACAATAGGTTGACATGGAATATAATACAATCTTTAAAAGATATGACATCCGAGGAAAATATCCGGAAGAGATAAATGAGGAAATGGCAAAAATTTTGGCAGGAGTTTATTTTGACATAATTAAACCGGATAAGGTAGTACTTGGATACGATAATGTGTATGGTTCAGGCAGCGTCTGTAGTGCCTTTGGTTTAGAACTTTCTCGTTTGGGATGCAAAGAGGTTGTTTGTGTAGGTATGGTTTCGACCCCAGTTTTGTATTACGCTTGTTCACATTTGAATTCCGATCATGCACTAATGTTTACCTCTTCTCATCTTGGCGAGGGCTATACCGGTATTAAACCTTTAAAACTTGGAATACCCTTGCCCGAAGAAGTCTTACTACAGATTCGTGATAGATACACATCAATTATAAATAAGGGGCAAGTAGGTTATATTGGGCTGGATAATTTAGCAGACGTTAAAGTTACGTTCGTTTCGGTAAATTCCGACTATATTTCTGAAATAACAAAATTGGTTGGAAAAAATTTATCAAAGTATAAAGTTGTAGTCGATGTGGGAAATGGTCCTATAAATACTGTAGTTGGTGAGATCTTAGATCGATTAGGTATAAATTATTACGCTATTAACACACAAATAAGGGCAAAAAATTTTAGTCATCCTTCAAATCCCAAAATAAAACAAAACAGATCTCAACTGGAGGATGCAGTTAGGGAACAAAAGTCTGATATGGGAATTATCTGGGATGGTGATTGCGACAGATGTTTATTTATAGATAATACCGGTGAGCTCATCAGCCCGGAATTTGTTGCCATAGTAGTGGCTGGCTATCTAAACCATACTTCTGGTTGCAAGAAGATTACTGCAGATGTAAGAGCATCCTCTGCTGTGGAGACAGAATGTGCAAAAATGGGTATAGAGGTGAAAAGAATAAAAGCGTGGCATGTGCCAATCAAAGAAGAGATGGAGAAAGATTTCGAAATTAGGTTCGGTTTTGAAGTTTCCGGACATTATGTGTTTAGGGATTTTTATAAAATTGACGATGGGATGCTCGCAGCGGTAAGTTTTTTAGACGGTTTAAATAATTGTCAGGGCAATTTAAAAGAGTTGCTAAAAGTTTTTAGACAAAAATATTTCATTCAGGAAGAAATAAATTACAGAACAGAGGTTAGTGAGGAGAAATTACAAACGGTATTTTCGGTTAAGTACAAGGATGCAAAGGTAAATCTAGTGGACGGTATTTCTGTAGATTATCCCAATTGGAGATTTAATGTTAGATCGTCAAGAACAGAGCCAATTATTAGATTAAATATATCGGGTGTGGATAAACAAGCAGTGTTGAAGCATTTGGGGGATATTGAGAAGGAGATTGGTGGAACAAGAATCTAATGACAAGCCGGGTTCTGTGTGATAACTTAAAGATATGAACAAACACACTGCCCAGATACTTTGGTTTAATCAAATTTCCAAGCGGGACATTCCTATTGCAGGAGGAAAAGGTGCTAATCTTGGTGAAATGACCACGGCGGGAATTCCTGTACCTAATGGGTTTGTGGTTACGGCAACGGCTTACTACGACTTTTTGGCAAAAACTTCTTTAAAACATAAAATCTTAACGGAGCTTAGCGGTTTGGATCAAAACGACTCGGAAAAACTGTTTGAGGCGTCAAAAAGAATAAAAACTGCTGTTATGGAGGCAGAGCTTCCGGGGGAATTGGCATTACAAATCAAAGATTTTTATCATAATTTGTGTGGTGAACATGATCGTTTAGTTGCAGTCAGAAGCTCCGCAACCGCGGAAGACTTGCCGGATGCATCCTTTGCCGGTCAACAAGAAACTTTTTTAAATGTTAAGGGATGGCAGGATGTTGTTAAAAGTGTGCAAAAGTGCTGGGCGTCGCTTTTTGAGTCGCGAGCCATTTTTTACAGAAGCGATCGTGGATTTTCTCATTTTAAGGTGGGAATAGCAGTTCCGGTTCAACTTATGGTGCAAAGTGAGGTGTCGGGAATCATGTTTACAGTAAATCCCATGACTAATAATCGGGACGAGATCTCCATAGAGGCGGCTTGGGGTTTGGGTCAGCCGGTGGTTTCTGGTGAGGTTATTCCGGATCAGTTTTTGGTCGACAAAAAAACGGAAAAAATTACCTTTAAACACTTATCAAAGCAAACTTGGCAGATGACTCTGGCGGGCAATATAACAGTGTCGCGCGATTACCAGGAGATGCAAAAATTGTCCGACGCAAAAATTAAAGAGCTAGCTAAAATTGGCGCGGACATAGAAAAACATTATGGTCGACCACAAGATATTGAATGGGGCATGGAGGATAAAAAGATTTATATTGTGCAATCGCGACCTGTAACCACGCTTAAGCAGACTAATGTTTCAGAGGAGGTGCAGTCTATTGACGAAAGCAAGAAGGCGACTTTATTGCTAACCGGTCTATCAGCTAGTCCTGGAATCGCCAGCGGAAAAGTGTGTATTGTGAAGTCGCCCAAGGAAATTGGAATTGTGACGCAAGGGGATGTATTGGTAGCGGAAATGACTAACCCCGACTATGTCACCGCCATGCGAAAAGCTTGTGCCATTGTAACTGATAGCGGAGGCAAAACTTCTCATGCGGCCATTGTGAGTCGTGAGCTTGGCGTTCCGGCGGTAGTGGGAAGCGGATCAGCCACCAAGATATTGAAGGATGGGGAGATTATTACGGTTGATGGCACCAACGGCAAGATTTATGAAGGTAATGTTGTAATTAATAATAAAGTGGGGGGGGTTTCTAAGCCGCTTTCCCAAAGGTCGCTTTTACAAGTAAAAACCGCCACTAAAGTGTATGTAAATTTGGCGGAGCCGCAACTTGCGGAAGATATGGCTAAGAGAAATGTAGACGGGGTGGGGCTTTTACGGGCGGAATTTATTATTGCCAATATTGGAACGCACCCCAAAAAGTTTATTAAGGAGAAACGTTCCCATGAGTTTGTAAAAATGTTGGCGGACGACTTAGAAAAGTTTACCAAAGCCTTTGAGGATCGCCCGGTTGTTTATAGATTTACCGACTTTAAAACCAACGAGTACAGGTCTCTAAAGGGTGGAGATGAGTTTGAAGGCGAGGAGCCCAATCCATTAATTGGTTTTAGAGGTGCTGGTAGATATATTGAGGACGCCCACGTTTTTAATTTGGAGATTGAGGCAATTAAAATTGTTAGAAATAAGAAGGGTTACAAAAATCTACACGTAATGATTCCTTTTGTGCGTACGACTGAGCAGTTGAGGGAGGTCAAAAAGTTGATCTCGATGGGCGGTTTGCGCAGAAGCGGTATGTTTAAACTCTGGATGATGGTAGAAATTCCCTCCAATGTAATCTTGCTAGATGACTTTATTGATGAGGGAATCGATGGGGTTTCTATTGGTACTAATGATTTAACTATGTTGATTTTGGGGGTCGATCGCGACAATGCTAAAGTGGCAAATGTTTATAATGAGCTTGATCCTGCGGTTTTGTGGTCGTTAGAAAAAATAGTTACCACATGCAAAAAGCGCAAAATTACCTGCTCTGTTTGTGGTCAGGCGCCTTCTGAATACCCGGAATTAGTGGAAAAGCTTGTTAAATGGGGCGTAACCTCGGTTTCTGTAAGTCCTGACGTTTTAGAAAAAACCCGTGGAATAGTCTATAACGCCGAACATAAGCTAGTATCTAAATAACTCTTTTGGTAATTCGTGATTCTTGATAATCGACTCATTTGTGGGGTTTCGTTTTAACATTATCAAAGCGTAATCGTCAACATAGACAGGTGCCCAAACCGGATCTTTTATTCGACTTATTAAAAATGGTTGAGCCCAAGGTGTGTAATCGAGTCGATAAAAATAAATGACATTAAAACCGTATTTATTGCTAAGACTTGTCCAAATGTTATCATTTTCCTGCATGGGAACATACTCGGTTTTAAAGAAGCTTGACGGGTAAGCTTCCGGACGATTATCCACAAAAACTTTTTGTTTTGGATACAGGTAGAAAATCAAGTATCCTCCGGAGTCGTAATTGTTAAATATTGGGCCCTGTATGTTGTTTTCTTTAAAGAAATCTGCTGATCCGCTTACTTTGGGCATTAAACCTAAGCCAAGGTTTGTAAGGGGGTTGTATAGATTGGTTGAGACTAATACAAATGCCACAAAAAATCCCACTCCGCCTAACAACGTTTGAACTATCGGCCTAACGATCAGTTTCTTAAGAAAATCACCGATTTTTTGGTTTAGTGTATAGAAGCAATATGACAATGAAAACAGGGCGAATATAGCGAAGTACGGCATTAGCCTAACCATTTTTAAAGAACCCAATAGGAAAACCACGGAGACCACTGTGTAAAACAGGTCTTTTTTAATTGCACTTCCGATAGAGAGTGTAATTAGCAATATTGTTACTGCGCTTATCGCTAATAAGTAGTAATAAATCGGACTAGGGATTACTTTTAACAACAAAAACGGGGTTTGGTTCTCGATGATTCTGTACCCGTAGTCGTTTAGAATTTGCAGAGGATATAAAGCACCCTTTAATCCGTAGGGGTTGAGGAGTGTGGCTAAAAGCTGTGCTATTAACAAGATTAATACGTAGCGAGCCCGCTGGTAATTGGCTCGTACTATTAGCGTTACTAAATATGTAGTGGACAAGAAAAGTCCAAAAACAAAAAATACATGGATATTTACCCAGAGTACTTGAAGAATGAAAATCAGAATTAATTTGTACCGTAGACGAACGTTGCCAGCCAGTAAGTAGATAGTCAGTATTACAAATAACGCGCTAATGGTTTCCGGTCGAATCTCTGTTCTGTAGACAAAAAGCGGAAGAACTAGTAAAAAACCTATACAGGTGTACGCTAATCCAACACGTTTTGCGGAATATTTAAGTACTAGGACCACCGTTAAGAAAGATAAAGTGGCGTTAAAAATTGTTAAACCATTAAAGCCCACAACCTTAAAGATGCCGTAGGCAATAACGCCAAAACCCCAATGATGAGCAATAAATGGAAAGTTTGGGTGGGTGTAAGAGTAAAGATTAGTGGTTATTGGCTGTTTGCTTGAGATTATTACTTCTCCGTTTTTAAGATGCCGGCCCAAGTCGGATGCCATCAAATTAGTCCGTTGCAAAAAGAATAGGCCGGCATATAGGCTTAGCCCAATTATTACTATCAGACGCTTTGATTTATTTAAGTCGAACATCTATCATGAGTATAAGTTATGAGTACGATATCTCAAATAAGGAGCATTAAGGTTTTAAATTCCCGAGGTGATTGGACCATTAAAGCATATTTAGATTTGAACGACGGTAGTAAGGGCTGGTCGATTGTGCCCGAAGGTGCCTCTAAGGGCGAGCAAGAGGCGGTCTGCCTTGGGGTGGATAGATCGTTTGAACTTGTACGCGATGTTATTACCCCAGCTTTGTTAAACAAGGAATTTAAGTCGCAAAAAGAATTTGATGAGTTTTTAATAAATTTGGATGGTACTAAAAATAAGAGTAAATTGGGCGGAAACACAATTCTCTCCCTTTCTGTAGCGTTTGCTCGCGCGGTTTCCCAAAGTCAAAAGAAGGAAGTTTGGAATTACTTGCGCCATGAATTCTCTGGTATTGAAGGTGTTAAGTCCCAAAGTAATTTATCTAAAGTTAACATAACTCCGCTTTTTAATATTTTAAATGGAGGTAAGCATGCGCAAAACAAGCTCTCGTTTCAGGAGTTTATGATAATTCCCGCTAAAAAATATCAAATTTACGACTCTTTGGAGATTGGTCGTACGGTTTATAAGTCGCTAAAAAAAAGGCTGGAAAAAGAGGGGTTTTCAACCGGTGTAGGGGATGAGGGGGGTTTTGCGCCAGAGGAATTCACTGTGAGAAAAGCCTTGGAATACATAAGAGACTGCGCGAGTGAACACTATAAAATGGGGGAAGAGGTTTTTTTGGGAATGGATGTGGCTGCGGAATCGTTTCATAAGGATGGAAAATATATAATTGCTGAGGAGAATTTGGAGCTTGATGGAGGAGGATTTAAGGATTACTTGGGAAGTCTACTAAAGGATTTTGAAATTATTTACCTTGAGGACGTGTTTTACGAGGATGACGCAAAGCATTGGCAAGAGGTTACCAAGAACTTTGGGGGTAAAACTATGATTTCTGCAGATGACTTGGTGGTAACTAATCCGGGAATTTTATCTCAAGCTGTGGACAAAAAGCTAGCAAATACCGTGATTGTTAAGCCAAACCAAGTGGGAACGGTTTGGGAGACTTTAAAGTTTGTTGCTGAAGCACGCGGGGCGGGTTGGAATGTTGTGGTTTCCCATAGAAGCGGCGACACAGAAGATCCGTTTATTGCCGACCTTGCCTTTGCGGTTGGAGCAGACTTTGTAAAGTTTGGTGCTATCGATCGCGGCGAACGCACTTCTAAATTCAACCGTCTTTTGGAAATATCAACCAGTGGCCTGTAATTACACCGTCTTATGTCATTCGAGGTTCAACAAAACGTCCTTCTCGCCCCTTATACAACCTTAAAAATTGGTGGTTTAGCAAAGTATTTTTCCGTGGTTAAAACTGAAGGCGAACTCGTGGAAGCTTGTGACTGGGCTAAAAAAGAGTCGCAAAAGATTTTTATTTTAGGAGGAGGAAGCAATGTTTTAGTTTCCGATGAAGGTTTTAAAGGTCTTGTAGTACTTGTCGATATTAAAGGACGCTCGTATAGGCAGGAAAACGATCGACAGGAAATAATGGCGGATATTAAAGCGGGCGAGCTTTGGGACGATCTTGTTTTGGAGTCGGTAAATAAAGGATATTCAGGCGCAGAGTGTCTAAGTGGTATTCCCGGTAAGGTCGGTGCGTCGGTCGTGCAGAACATTGGCGCGTACGGACAAGAGGTTCGCGAGATTATAGAAAAAGTTCGTTTTTACGACACCAGGAAACAGGAATTTGGCGAGTATTCAAAAGAGGAGTGTGGTTTTGAATATCGTGGAAGTATTTTTAAAGGCAGGTCAAATCGAATCGTAACTTCCGTGCAATTTAAATTATCTGCTAATAAGGAACCCTGCCTAAGATATAAGGAGCTGATGAAGAAATTTAGCGACAGTAGACCCACACTAAAACAAGTGCGGGAGGTGGTTTTGGAGTTGAGAAAGTCCAAATCTATGTTGATTGATCCCAACGACCCAAATTCTATAAGCGCAGGAAGTTTTTTTAATAATCCCGTTGTAGCGGATGACATTTTTGAAAAGATCAAAGAGAAATATCCCGATGCGCCAAATTGGCCACAAGGTAATGGATCGATTAAATTATCCGCGGGATGGTTAATAGAAGAATCTGGTTTGCCAAAAGGGTTTATCTATAAAGATGGTAAGGTAGGCCTCTCCCAAAAACACGCCTTGGCAATAATAAATAGGGGTGGTGCAAGGGCAAGCGATGTTTATAAGTTTGCAGAATTTATTAAAAAAAGTGTTTTTGATATTTTTGGTGTAAAATTGCAACCAGAAGTTTTGTTTATTGGTATTTTGAAAGGCGGTGATAGTAAATGATCGATGGTGTAATTGGCGGAAGTAGGTTAGTTTTGGAGATGGCTCAATTGGGGGGGGATCGCCAAATAAATAATAATATGGGTCAAGTCATAAAGGTAACGGGAGGCACACCTCTTATGGGGGAGGTTGTTCCGGCGCCAAATAAAAATTCAATTTTAGCCTGTCTTCCCGCCTGTATTTTAACAGACGAGGATGTTTATTATCACAATGTTCCACGGTCAACAGATGTAATAAAAATGCTGGAAATGCTAAAACTTCTGGGTGCCACCATAGACGATTCCGATTACAACAATATAAAAATAAATTGCGCGGGTTTGAACTCTCATAAAGTAGACAAAGAACTTGGCAGTTTGATCCGCGCTTCTATTATGTTTGCCGGACCCCTTTTAGCCCGTTTCAGTGTTTGCGAAGTTCCTATTCCGGGTGGTTGTGTTTTAGGTAAGAGGTCAATTAGCGCCCATATAGATTCATTTTCCAAAGCTGGTATTACCACGGAATTTATTGAGGACGGGTATGTGCGTTTTACCGCCCCCAAAAAAGTCGCCTCAAATTATTTTGTGTGGCAATTTGAAGCCAGTGTTACAGGCACGGAAAATTTTTTGATGTACTGCGCAGGGACAGAGTCACAAGTAGAAATTGTGAGTTGCGCGTGCGAGCCCCATGTTTATGAGTTAGAAAATCTTTTGGCGACTATGGGGGCAAAAGTAGAAGGGGCTGGGTCAAATAGAGTGGTGGTTAACGGGTCGCGTCAGTTAAAAGGAGCGCATTTTACTCCAGGTCCTGATTTTGTTGACATCGCAGGACTTTGTGTGGCGTCTGCCATTACGGGTGGCAACATTAGAATTAAAGGAGCAAATATAAAGCGAATTTCCGGTGGAATCGTGGACACTATTAAAAAGTTCGGAGTTGATATTACGGAGGTCGGAGAGGACCTTGTGGTTAAGGGTTCGGGTGAGCTTTTTATTGATTTAAAAGAGGCGGGTTTTCCTTTAGCTGGCGATGATTTGCCCAAATTTGTTCCAAAACCCTGGCCGGGTTTTCCTATTGACGCGTTGCCGGCAATAGTTGTTTTAGCTTGTAAAACGAATGGTCGATTGTTAGTGCAAAACTGGATGTACGAAACCGGACTTGACTATATTAGAGAGCTTTCCGCCATGGGAGCAAATATTTTTATGAGCGACCCGCAAAGAATAATTGTAAGCGGACCAACCAAGTTTAAAGGTGGAAAGATTACTGTTCCCGGGATTATTGAAGGCGCTAAAGCTGTGTTTTTGGCAAGTTTATGCGATGATATTACAACAACAATCGAAGGCGTGGAGATTTTAAAGCGTCGCTATACAGGTATTTTTGACTTGTACAGGCGATTGGGTGCTGATATCGTTGTATAACACTTATTTAACAGAATAAGCCGCGTAATCTTGACCCAAGGGCGATTCCACCATAGCGGTTTGCTCGTTGGTTAAGCCCTCAAAAACCTGTCTAAAACCTCTTATAGAGTTTCCGTGGCACGACACCGCCACATTCATTTTGTACATTTTCATAAGTGGGACAATTTCATCAATAAAACTTTTGACTCTTTTAACTACATCCGCAATACTTTCGCCATTCGGCGGTTTAACGCTGTACGACCTCCTGTACTCCGATAAAAGTTTGGGATCAGTAAGCTGTACTTCTAATTTGCTCGATCCCTGCAAGTCACCATAACAACGCTCTTTGATTCGCGCGTCTTGATGAATTTCCATACCTTTTATAGTATTGTTTAATGATACCGCCAATTCCATAGTTTTTACAGCTCTTTTTTGGTCGCTAGCCACAAGCATTTGAATTTTTTTATCTTTTAACTTTTCCGCCAAAATTAAGGCCTGTTTAACGCCTAACTCCGTTAAATCCGGATCACGCCATCCGCTAAAAAGGAATTCTGCATTATCGACCGTCTGCCCGTGTCTAAAAACATATAAAATTGGGTGCTTGGAATCTTCGTCTCTAGGCAAGATAGCAGCGCTGTGATAGCTTAAATAAGCAACCGCCTCGTCAACTTTTTCCTTGGGGTATTTTTGATAAAAGGCAGTAAGATCCACTACCAAATACTATCACAAAATAGTACTTGTTACCGATAGTTCACGTAATAAAGGAACTTTCTAATAACGCCTAACAATTCCGGTAACTTTACCTTGGATAGTCACGGTGTCGGCGTCAACAATGATTGGATCCATTTTAGTGTTTGCTGGCTGCAGTCTTATCTTTCCGCCACTTTCTCTGTAAAACTTTTTAAGTGTGGCAAACTCGTTATCCAATAAAGCTACCACAATTTCCCCATCTAAAGCAGTTTCTTGTTGTTGAATTACTACATAGTCGCCGTCTAGGATTCCTTCGTCTATCATGGAGTCTCCCACGACCTGCAAGACGAAACACCTTTTTGTTTTAGATACTAAGTCGGACGACACCATAACTGTGGCAAGAGGATTTTCTATGGCTTCAATGGGCTTACCCGCGGCTATATAGCCCACTAGAGGTAGTTGAATACCGGACACGGCGGTAGACAATTTTTCGTCTAAAAGCTCTATACCTCTAACCGCGCCTTCAAAGCGTCGGATAACACCTTTTCTAACTAAGGCTTGAATATGTTCATGGACGGTGGCAAGGGACGAAAGCCCCATGGCATTAGCAATTTCCTGCAAAGTGGGTGAAGTGGCATTTTTTTGAATATATTGAGAAATGAACTCTACGATTTCTTTTTGTCTTTTATATAAAGTTATGGGCGACATAGTAACTCCTTATCAAATTATCGGCGACTGTTGCCACCGAACGAAGTTTGTATTTCCTTCGCCTCCTAATCTTACCGAATAAAATACAAATGTCAAGAGTTGTTTATGGTAGAATTTCACCGTGTTTAAGTTAAAGTCTACTTACAAGCCAACCGGGGATCAACCTCAAGCCATAGAAAAACTCACAGAGTGGGTTCAAAAAGGCCATTCGCATCAAACTCTGCTTGGTGTAACAGGATCAGGAAAAACATTTTCGATTGCAAATCTCATACAAAACGTTCAAAAGCCCACACTTGTCATAAGTCACAATAAAACATTGGCAGCTCAACTTTATCAGGAATTTAGGGATTATTTTCCGGAAAACGCGGTGGAATATTTTGTTAGCTATTACGATTACTATCAGCCGGAAAGCTACATACCTCAAACAGACACTTATATAGAAAAAGACGCGGATATTAACGAGGAAATTGATAAATTGAGGCTTTCGGCCACTACATCTCTTATGACCCGCAAGGATGTTATTGTGGTGGCGTCTGTGTCGTGCATTTACAATCTTGGTTCCCCGGCAGAGTATTCCAAAGTCGCATTGGAGTTGCGTGCGGGTATGAAAATGAGAATGACGGATTTGTTAATGAGGCTTTCGCAAATTTATTACGAGCGAAACGAGTTTGAGTTTAAGCGCGGTACTTACAGAGTTCGTGGCGAAAGTGTAGATATTTTTCCTGCCTATGTTGACTATGGGGTGCGACTGGAAGTTTTGGATAGCGTTTTAATGTCAATAGACTTTTTTGACTCGTTAACAGGCGACTCTTTGAGTTACACTGGATTGCCAGAAGAAAGGCGAGGCTCGCATACTAAATCGGTCACCCAAGATGAAGTCGACTTTAATAAAATGCAGGCTCGACAAGGGGGTTTTGTAATGATTTATCCGGCCAAACATTATGTAACCAACGAGGAAAGGCGTGGAGAGGGGATAAAGCAGATAGAGGTAGATTTAGAAAAGCGCTTGAAGGAGCTAAAAGGTGCAGGTAAGAACATCGAGGCTTACAGGCTGGAACAACGCACCAAATACGATTTAGAGATGGTTCAGGAGATTGGTTATTGCAAGGGGATAGAAAACTATTCGCGGTATTTTGATGGCCGCGCTCCAGGAGATGCGCCTTACCCACTTTTAGACTTTTTTCCTAGAGGATACTTAACAGTCATTGACGAGTCGCACATCAGTATTCCGCAAATACGAGGTATGTATAACGGTGACAGGTCGCGCAAGCAAACTCTAATTGATTATGGTTTTAGGCTTCCTTCTGCGCTAGATAACCGTCCGCTAAATTTTAATGAGTTTTTACAAAAAGTCGGGCAGGTGGTTTATACGAGTGCTACTCCAGACGAGTGGGAAATTAATATGAGTGAGGGGAGAGTGGCGGAGCAGTTAGTTAGACCAACGGGAATTTTGGATCCGCCCGTGACGATTTTGCCTTCAAAAGGTCAGGTGGACGACTTGATTAAACGGATTACTAAGTGTGTTAAGCGGGGTGAACGGGTTTTGGTCACTACACTAACCAAGCGTATGGCAGAGGAGCTTTCCACATATTTGTTGGAGAAAAAGATTAAAGTTACCTATTTGCACAGCGACATTAAAACGCTGGAACGGACGGATATTTTGGACAGTTTGCGCCGTGGTGAGTACGATGTTTTGGTGGGAATTAACTTACTGCGGGAGGGTTTGGATCTGCCGGAAGTTTCTTTGGTGGCAATTTTGGATGCTGACAAAGAAGGTTTTTTAAGAAGTCAAACGAGTTTGGTCCAGACAATGGGAAGAGCGGCGCGCCATATTAACGGGGAAGTCATTATGTATGCCGACAATGTTACGGGGAGTATGGCACGGGCTGTGGAGGAAGTAACGCGCAGGCGTGTCACACAGGAGGTTTACAACAAAGCTCACGATATTGTGCCTGTACAAATTACCAAACCTATTAGAGAAAAACTAATCGATGAGGTAATTGAGGAGCAGCTAGAAAAGTCTAAGAGTGGAAAAGCAAAAGCCATAAAAGATATCGATTATAAGTCGCTGCCGCCCAACGAACTTAAAAAAGAAATCAAGCGGTTGGAACAAGAGATGAAATATCAGGCGGAAATGCTTAACTTTGAACAAGCTGCTCACCTGCGCGACCTTGTAAAGTCGCTTAAGAAACTGCTTTAACTGTAAGTAACTTATATTTATGTCAAAATTTAAAGACTGTGTACTAAAAGCTGTTAGTCTAGTACCAAAGGGGAAAGTGGTAAGCTATGGTCAGGTGGCGTTGATGGTGGGAATTCCTCGGGCGGCAATTCAAGTTGGTTGGGTTTTGCATGAAAGCGGCGACAAAGTTCCCTGGTGGCGGGTGGTTAATAAAAAAGGTCGCATAAGTACAACATGTTTGGAGCACGACGCTAACATGCAAAAAGTGTTGTTGGAGCAGGATGGGGTTGAAGTGTCAGATAAATTAATGGTCGATATGTGTATTTATCGCTTTATTCCAGAAGAAAACTTTTTGGACAAACTCAATCTCGACGACGAGTATATTCAAATGCTTATGGATAAGTATGGGATTTAGGTTGACAGTGTTATAGCAATAAAATACAGCGAATTGCCAACTTAGTGTAATTGTGTTTTATTCTGCACATTTACTCTCGCACTGAAAAAACTTGATTTGATCATCCTGAGAGTCTTGTTGGCATTTTTCTACACAGGACTTACAACTATCAAATTTTGGTGCCCTTGTCAGTATGCACTGGTCGTTCATAGTTTGGCAACTTGCAAATTGACGGCAATTATCTCCCGCCTTGTACATATAATCACAGGCTTGCGGAACATTAGAGCCACAGGTTATATCCATGCCGTGGCAATTTTGCATGCCACATTCTCCTGAAATTTGTGGAGGCAATTTTATTGGCTTGATAGACCTTTCTTGAACTTGAATTTGGTAGTTGTTCCAGACAAAGAGAAATAAAACGACTAAAGACATGAGAGCAGCTACTCCATAGATCAAATTTTTGTTTTTTATCATATGATTAAGTATAACATAATATTAATCGAGCTTTAATTTGACGGCAAATTGAATAATTTTGTAACTATGGGAGCATAGACTAAGCCCCAAAATATTCGTATCGCCAGCGCTACTACAAATCCAATTATCCACATTAATATAATTGAGCGTTTGGGTTTTGGTTTAGCGTTTTTCCATAGTAACTCTTCGTCAACATACAGCAACGGGAGAGCTATAAAACTAGCATACACTAGGGTGTAGTATGACAATACTAATGGTGAAAGAAAAAAAGATGGAGAGATAATAGTCTTAAGCAGGACGCCGGTAAAGACCAAACCTTCGGTAAGGCTTTTTCCCCCGGCAAGAAAAAACGCTTCCCTAAAAGATAGATGTAATTTTCTAATAATCCAGAAGGAAAAAATTGCAATTAGTAAATAATCACCCTGTGCTAATACAAAAGAGGCCAACGTATTTCGATTTACACCTCCAATACCTGTTCCGTCGACTGTTAAGGTCATTTCATAAAGCATCCCCAGTC
>JBBAAW010000006.1:0-47617 GCA_041658075.1 Patescibacteria group bacterium | reverse complement strand
AGAAAGAATGTTGCACATCACGTTTACCTATCATAGTAAAAAAATAAGGGTAATTTCTGCTCGGGATATGAGCAAAAAAGAAAGGATAGAATATGAAGAATTTAAAAAAAGAGAATTGTGCTTAACTTTCATTTGGCAGGGGCGGAAGGAATCGAACCCTCGATAGTTCTTTTGGAGAGAACTGTGATACCTCTTCACTACGCCCCCTTACTATGAATTTTCTTGTGACAATTAGAGCAAACAACCTGGCATTTTGCAATCTCTTGCTCTATCGGTTTTACTTTAACTTCTGCTTCTCTTTGTGCGCGGTGGTTTTTCGGCACTTCCTGCAGAATTTCTTAATTTCTAGCTTTTCCGCATCGTTTATTTTGTTTTTAGAAGTCACATAATTTGACGACTTACAGACACTGCATTGAAGCCCTATTAATACGCGATTTGATTTTTTAGCCATAATTTCTCCTTAAGCTACGCAATTTTATCATACTCTGGAGCCTGGAGGGAGATTCGAACTCCCGACCTAAGGTTTACAAAACCCTTGCTCTACCAGCTGAGCTATCCAGGCTCAACGGCCAGATGGTGCCGAGGATAGGATTCGAACCTATGAAGGCTTGCGCCAACAGTTTTACAGACTGCTCCATTTGGCCACTTTGGTACCTCGGCAAGCTTGTCCGCCTACGGCGGATGGAGCCTGGGGGGAGGATTGAACTCCCGACCTCCTCCTTACCATGGAGGCATTCTACCACTGAACTACCCAGGCCCGTTGCTTGGATAGTTTAACATGTCAAAGGGTAGACATAAAGGCGCGTATATGCTTAAATAACCCAGCTATGTCAAGAATTTGCGATATTTGTGGAAAAGGTCGACTAAGAGGAAAGCTGGTGCCTAGAGGAATTGGGCGGCGCGTTACCCACAGAACAATAAGATATCAAATGCCTAATTTGAGGCAAAAAAGGATGGTTTTAGGCGGCGTATCCATAAAATTAAAACTCTGCACAACTTGCTTGTCCGTTTTAAATAAGTCGCAAAAGACACCTGGTGAATTAAAAGCGTCTCTTTAGTTTTTCAAAATCTTCGTCAAAGCTAAAAACTTCTGCGTTATCGTTTTTTGCCGTTAGATAAAGGTAAATATCCGACAAATCCACATTTATTTCTTTTAGAATCTCCAAAGCCCTGATTATAATGTCTTTGTGTTTAACCTCAACCACTTGGGTATTAAAGATTTCCGTGAGTGAATCGTGTATATCCTGCCTACTTACGCCGTAACGGCTTTGTAATACATAAGCCGTTTCTAGGATTACTTCCGGGATCAATATTACCTTCATGTTTTTCCCTCGAGCGTCTACAAACATCTTTTCAGCTTCCAGATATTGACTTGGGATCCTTTTGGTTAAAAAACTGATCAAAACATTAGCGTCGGCGTAGAGATTTTTCATAGCGTTTAATTATTCCTTGTTTGTAGGACTCCTTTTCCGCGTCAATTATTTCTTGGGCGGACATCTTTTCGTAACCTTTAGGCAACTTAATTTTGTCGTGTAGGATGCCGGCAAGCGACATTATATCTCTAGTGGGTTCCACAACGAGTCTGTTGTTCTCTGCCCTCACAATGGCGGTACCAGGTTGAGAAAATCCCAAAAGATCTCTTAACGCTGCAGGAATACTCATCTGTCCCTGTCTTGTTATTGCTACTGTGTATGTCATGCAATGAGGTTAGCAAAAAGTAATGTAAAAGTCAATAGTTAATGCAACGCCAAATACCCATTACAGAACTGTTGCCACGACAGGACCTTTCCGCCCTCTATTTGGATCTCGTTGATTGCCAGTCTGCCTTTAGTCATCATCATCCCGCCACCAATCGAACAGATTTTTACTGTCTTTGTTGCGTTTCTTGGATCTTTTATTTGCGTAAAGCCGGCTACTTTATCCTTGGCGTTTTGCATCTCTTCTAATGTCGTCCAGGCAACGGGCCAGGGGCTGTACGCCCTTATAGCAGCGTCGATCTTTTGCACCTTGTCGCCCCAATTAATCCTGGCGTCCTCCTTAAAGATATGAGTGGCGGTTGGGTGGGAAGGGGAGCGGGTGTAGCTTGCTTGCGATTCGTCCTGCACCTTTGGTGTGGTTTTTCCGTCCAGATAGTTTTTGAGGACTTTGGGCAGGTGGTTCGCTGCTACGTTAAATAGAATTTTGTATAGCTCTCCAGAAGTTTCTGTTTCATTCAGTTTATAGACAACCTGCTCGATAACGGGCCCTGTGTCTAAAGTTTTTTCCATAAGTTGATAAGTAATTCCCGTTTGCGCGTCGCCATTTAAAATTGCAAATTGTACCGGGCTGGCTCCTCGATATTTTGGCAAAAGAGAGAAGTGTATGTTTATAAGCCCTTTGGGAAAAATATCTAATATTTCCTGTGGAATAATAAATCCAAAATCTGCCACCACGCCAATCTCTGCTTCTGATAACTTTATTTGTTCAATAACTCTTTGGGACCCGTCTTTGAGAGACTCGTTTATGGTTACAAAGTTTACTCTATTTTCTCTAGCCCACCTTTTTACTTCTACTTCTTTGGGAGTTTGATGTCGACCAATTAGTACATCTTCTTTGGTAACGCAAAGTACCAGATCAAAATTACCTTTGAGCGACTCTAATATTGGCACAGATCTATCCGATGTTCCAAAAAATGCTATTTTTCTAAAAAACTTTTTCATATCGTCACTCCCTTCTCCAACTCTTCGCCCTTATGCATTTTTCCCACGATTTTGGTGTTAAAGGTAATTCCGTCCAAATGATCCATTTCGTGCTGAATAACGCGAGCTAAGAAGTTACTAGCGGTAAGTCTTTGCTCCCTGCCCTGAATGTTTTGGTATTTAAGTTTGACCTTTTTTGAGCGCCAAACCTTGCCGTACAGATCAGGGAAGCTAAGGCATCCTTCCCAATCCAACTCTTCTTCTTTGGAAAAACTCACGAATTTTGGGTTTACTAAGATAAAGTCGTTAAACATCTCGTGAGATCCGTCATTTCCTACTTGATTGGAAACAATATCGCGCGCAATTAAAACCCGCAACGGAGTGTCAACTTGAATCGCTGAGAGTCCCGCCGCCTGCGGTTTTTTAAAAGAGTTTATAGTGTCAAGCATATTTTGCACCAAGGCCTTAAGCTCCTTATTAAATAGGGCTTTTTGACTTTTTTGAGTCAATATTGGGCTTGGGTACTTAACCACCTCTAAAATCATATGTGCTCATTATACCAATAACCACGGCAAATTCTATTCAAATTAGAGTCAAGTCCCTTGACGCCCAGGCGTTTTAAGGTATTTTGCAGGTATGATTATTAAAATTTCGTACGATGATCCGCGCTTTCCGGAATCGGTAAAAAATCTCATAAACACCCCAAAAGTATTAAGTGTTTTGGCAAGCGACGAGGTGGGGAAAGCGTTTTCTTGGCCTACAAGAAGTTTGGCAGTGATTGGCAGTAGAAATATGAGCGATTATGGAAAAAAGGTGGTGTGGGATTTTGTGCCACGATTGGTGAGCGCGGGCGTTACTGTGGTTTCCGGCTTGGCTGAAGGGGTCGACGAGGAGGCGCAGAGAGCTGTTTTAAAAGCCGGAGGAACTACAATCGGCGTGTTGGGCTTTGGAATCCTGAAAATTGGCGATTTTAGCAATAAAGATTTATGTCGGCAAATTGTAGAGTCGCAAAAAGGCTTTTTGGTGTCGCCCTTTGATCCCTATCTTGCAGCTTCAAAATGGACATTTTTGGAAAGAAATCGGTTTATTGCAGGTTTGGCGGATGCGCTTTTGGTAGTGGAGGCAACGCAAAAAAGTGGCTGCATGAGCACAGTTGAGGCGGCGCTGGAATTGGGCAAGGAAGTTTTTGTTGTGCCCGGAAGCATATTTTCTTACACCAGCATGGGTGCCAACGAGCTTATTAAACAAGGAGCTCATTTGGTTAGCAACATCGACGATATCGTTTTTTGACGAGTGTGGTATTCTTTAACATATGAATTTAGTAATTGTGGAGTCGCCCACCAAAGCAAAGACCCTGTCGACCATATTGGGAAAGGATTTTGTGGTCAAAGCGTCTATGGGACATATTTGCGATCTGCCAAAAAGCGGGTTGGGTGTGGATGTTGAACACAACTTTGAACCGGAATATGTGGTGCCGGACAAAGCCAAGAAAACTTTAACCGAATTAAAGAAGTATTCTAAAGATGCAGAAAAGGTTGTTTTGGCAACAGACCCCGATAGGGAAGGGGAGGCCATAGCGTGGCATCTAAAAGAGCTTTTAAAGCTTAAAGAAAAGGACTACGGTCGCGCGGTTTTTCATGAGATTACCAAAAGCGCGGTGCAGGAGTCTTTTAAGAATCAAGGTAAGATTGACGTTAATTTGGTGGACGCGCAACAGGCGCGCAGGGTATTAGATCGTCTAGTAGGTTACAAACTGTCGCCACTCCTTTGGAAAAAAGTACGGTTTGGGCTTTCTGCCGGAAGAGTACAAAGTGTAGCGGTAAAAATTGTAGTTGAGCGCGAGCGGGAGAGGCTAGCCTTTAAGCCCGTGGAATACTGGTCTATTGAGGGCTTGTTTGACCATGAGAATGGAAAATTCAAGGCCAACTTAATAGAAAAAGATGGCAAGAAGTTGGAGATGGGGAGTCAGAAAGTTGTAGATAACATAGTCGACGCATTAAAAGCTGGAAGTTTTAAAGTCGCCAAAATTACCAAAACCCAGAAGCAAAAACGCCCGTATCCTCCACTCAAAACTTCCACCTTACAGCAAAGCGCGTCTAACGTTTTTGGCTTTCCTGCTTACAAAACTATGAAAGCCGCCCAAAGTCTTTTTGAAAAGGGTCTTATCACTTATCACAGAACCGATTCGTTGAATCTTTCCGCCCAGTTTATTGACGTAGTTAGGCAGTTTGTGGAGAAAAAGTATTCAAAAGCCCATTTACCGGAGTCGCCCAATTATTACAAAAACAACTCCAAAAATGCGCAGGAAGCCCACGAGGCCATAAGAATTACCAATATAGGTTCGACTCCTAGAGACGCGGATGTCGCAAAATTAAGTGCGGAGGAACAAAAAGTATATTCGTTGATATGGCATCGTTCTATTGAATGCCAGATGGCGCCGGCAATTTACGATGCTACCAGCGTGGACATCCTAAGTGATAGTGGCCACGGGTTTAGAGCAAACGGATCCGTGATTAAATTTGCGGGATGGCTGGAGTTATCTAGCATTGCCGTAGTTAAACAACCCGAAGACGAGGGTGTGGGTAATGGGGACAACGAGGATGAAACGCAAAACCAGCTTCCCGAAATGTCAGAAGGGGATAACGTAGAACTTAATAAATTAAATCCGGCACAACATTTTACCCAACCGCCGGCCCGTTTTACAGATGCAAGCTTAATCAAGGCCCTAGAAGAGATAGGAGTCGGCAGGCCCTCCACTTATGCTCCAACTATCCAAACAATCCAGCAGCGCGGTTATGTAGAAAAGGAATCACGATATTTTAAACCCTTGGATGTTGCGTATGTTGTCATAGATTTACTTAATAAACACTTTAGTAACATAGTAGACTACGATTTTACCGCGCGGATGGAGGAACAACTGGACGAAGTAGCAGTTGGCAAGCTCAAGTGGCAGCCCGTTATTAAGGAGTTTTACCAGCCCTTTGAGAAAGTGGTTGAGCAAAAAGATAAAGAATTAAAAAAGCAAGATATTACATTTTTAGGCAACTCTGAGGAGCTGTGTCCAAAATGCAGCAAAAAGTTAATGTTTAAACTTGGAAAGTACGGTAAATTTTTAAGTTGTTCTGACTACCCTAAATGTGACTTTGCCAAACCAATAGAGGAGAAAATTACTTCTTTGGTAGATGAAAATGGTAATACTGTAGAAAGTACCCCAGAGGTAAAGGATTACGGCAAATGTGAGGTGTGTAAAGAAGGCGACTATATTTTAAAAGTGGGGAGATTTGGCAAATTTTTAGCCTGCTCTCGCTATCCGGATTGCAAATCTACTAAACCGTTTCTGGTGAAAATAGGAGTAAAATGTCCGGAATGCAAAGAAGGCGACTTGGTAGTTAAAAAGGGTAAAGGCCGCACATTTTACGGTTGTTCCCGTTATCCGGATTGCAAGTATTCTACTTGGAAGAAACCTGCCATTGCAACGTCAAGCGACATGGGGGTTTGAATATGCTAAAGCTAAAAAGAGCAAAAGATAGGCACAAAAAGATAGTTGAGTTTAAAAATCTAGTTAAACTCAGTCAAAAAATTCACAAAAAAGGCCAAAAGGTTGTTTTTGTTGCGGGGTCCTTTGAGCTTATTACTCCGGGGCACTGCAGATTCTTAGCTGAAGCTAAGGCCTTGGGAGATATTTTAGTAGTGGGTTTATGCTCGGACCGTTCCATAACAAAAATCAAAGGATCTGATTTTCCCTTGCTAAACCAATCGGCGCGAGTTGAGATGCTAAGCTATTTAAGATCGGTTGACTACACAACAATTATTGACGAAGGCGAGCCCCACACTTCAATAGTTTTACTCGAGCCGGATATTTTTTACACCAACCAAAAAGAATTGGAAAACGGAAATTTTGACGATCAGGCCAAATATTTATTAAAAAAGCATAAAGGAAAGTTAATAGTTAGGGAGGATGCTAACCCATATAAAAGCGCACGGGATTTGATAGAGCATATTGCCAACATTAGATTCATGGAAATCGTGGCTTCTTATCTATGGTCAAAAAACATCAATTTTGGACTTAATACTATCTCTGACTTTAAGCCCGCGGATTATGGCGATCAAACGCCAAACAATTCCAGGGCATTTAATCCGTCAAGAAAGATTTACAAAAATCCTCTTGAACTTTTGGAGTTAGCAGGCAAAAAAAATACGGTATTTGTTTCCGGCTCCTACGACCTTTTACACGTAGGACACACTCGCTTTATTCAAAAAGCCTCGTTGTTGGGCGACACTTTAGTAGTGGGAATTCCGTCCGACGCAAAAATCAGTGCCAAAAAGGGTTACGGTCGGCCAATTATTAACGAGTTTTCCCGTGCATATGTTTTGGCCAGCCTTGATTTTGTTGACTATGTTTATATTTTTGACGATGAAACAGTGGCTCCAACATTGGAAGTGTTAAAACCCCATGTGTTTTTTACTGTGGATGAGGACTGGAATAACGGTATTAAACAGAGTGCGGAGTATAAAATTGTAAAAAGTTACGGTGGGAAAGTGGTTTTAGAACCCCGCCAGTCGCCTTTTTTATCGTCATCTACAATAATTAACAAAATGGCCTACAAAAAAGTAAAGGAGATTTTTGGAGAGTGTATGCAGGACGACAAATTTAAGGCGATGCTGTTGGAAAATGGGCAATTAAAGGAGAAAGATAGCAAAAGTGACAAAAGCGGCAAAGGTTGCAAATCCACGAATTAGCGACTGGTATGATAGGGTTGTAAGCTCGCTGGATAAATGTGTTTTTTGCGACTTAAAGGACAAGTATATTATTGTGGAGGAAAAAGGAATAGTTTTGTCTGTGAACCTTTTTCCTTATTTAGACGGGCACTTGCTGATTATCCCAAGACGACATATTGAGCGCTTTCGCGAAATAACCCCAGATGAGTGGGTCACAGTAGGTAAACTTACTTCTTTAGGTATCGACTTGCTAAAAAAGGGTTTTGGTGTGGAAGATTCTAATATTTTGTATCGGGAAGGCGGAATAGGAAGTGGAAAAAGCTTGGGGCATCTGCACTTTCATATAATGCCCTGTATTCCGGGTTTTTTAGATCGCAACGAGAAGGGGATATTTTATACCTACCAAGAGTTAAAGCTGTCACCACTTGATATTGCGGACAAACTCCGTGCGTTTCGTCATTCCGATGTAGAGCATCATACCACCACGACGAATAACAATATCGACTTCATGAAACAGGCTTGTTTGTTGTGCGACAAGTCTACATGTGGGTACAAAACGGGGTGTGTGATTGTTAAAGGCGGGGTTACAGTTGTGGAAGGTTGGAATGCCACATTACCTGGCGAGATATATTGTCAAAACGGTGAGTGTGTGAGAGAAAGAGAGAAGCTGCACGGTGGTAAAGAGATCGATAAAGTCTGCTCCATCCACGCGGAAGCGTATGCGGTGGGAGAATGTGCTAATAAAGGTATTTCGATTGCCGGTGCCGATATATACATTACAACCTTTCCTTGTGTGATATGTGCACGACTTTTAGCCAAATCAGGAATCGGTCGACTCTTTTATATGTCGGACTACATGGGTGGGAAAGCAGGGGAGTCACTTTTGATTAATAATGGCGTTAAAATATGTCAGATTAAAAAGGAGAAGGTATGGAAGTAGCGTGGCCGATTTATTTTAAAGACCGACTTTTGGTGGGGGACTTTGATTCTAGTGTAGGTGTGGCTACTTTATGGATGCCTAAGGAAAGTGTGGCAGAAGTTTTGGATGGTGGTAGTTCAAAAGAGTTAGGTAGATTATATAGTGTTTGCGGACAACTTTACACTAAAAGAGGTATTAATCCGTTATTAAGAAATATCTTGGCCAACCCAAAAATTAGACATCTGGTAATTTGTGGACCTGATCGGCAGGGGAGCGGGGAGGCGTTACTGAAGTTTTTTAAAAGTGGGATTGATCTGAAAACCCGCAAAGTTGTGGGGGATGACGAAGCAATAATTGACAAAGAAATTCCCATAAAAGCCTTGGAGTTATTAAGAAGAAGTGTTTTTGTACACAATATGATTATGCGTCCTTTAGAGGAGGTTAGGGATTTTGTACAAAAACTTCCATCGGAGAAGCCCTTTGGTAAGCCACAAGTATTTTCGGAAGAAAAAGTGGCGTTAAAGACCGGTTTTCCCAGCGACCTTTCCGTTTTTAAGATTCGCAGAGATTACATTGGTGATGCTTGGTTGGATGTCTTAAAAACTATTGTGAGGTTTGGTGTGGATACGCCGGGTATGTATGGGAAAGTCAAGCAAGTTCAAAATCTTTCTGTTGTGATAGAAAAAGAGTCCACAAAGTCCCCCAAAATAGAGTTATACCTTAATTTTAATAGCAAGTCCCTGAACAAATATTATAAAGGGTTTTTTAGTAATAACGGGGATGGTAGTGAGTCCTACACTTACGGTGAGCGTATTTTTAACTGGGGTGATGGTGTAGATCAGCAAAAAATTATGGCGGAAAAGTTGAAGCGATTTCCTTACGACAGAGGAGCGGTGGCAGTACTTTGGGAAACTCAGAACGACAATTTTCCTCCAAAAGGTCAAAACCAAAAAGAAGGTGGCCAGACCAAAGGATGGAAAGTACCGTGTTTAGTGATGCTTTTGGCGCAATGTATGGGAGAGGAGCTTTATATGACGGCAATTTTTAGAAATAACGATATGTACGGAGCGTGGCCGTTAAACGCTTTTGCTTTACGCAAGTTTCAGGAGGAACTGGCGCAACAAGTTGGCAAGAATGTTGGCAGTTTAACCACAATTTCTCATATTGCGGAGATTTACGAGGCGGATTGGGTTCCAGCCTCTCTAGTGATAGAAAAAAATGATTCCCTATCCCGCACCTGCATTTACGATCCGCGGAGCTACTACACAATAAAAGTTGTCGGTAAGGAAATTATTGCGGAGTTTCTCTCTCCCAACGGGGCAACACCATTGACAACCCTAAAAATTGACGGAAAAAAGCCTAAAGCAGCTAGAGGTTTGTGTGCTACGGCAATAAAAGAGATGTTGATTTCCGATTTGGGTGCGGCTTGTGATTTTGGCCGACAACTAGCAAAAGCGGAAGCCGCAGTTAAACTAAGATTGCATTTTGAACAAGATCGACCTTTGAAGTCTATTTGATTAAGTACCTCCTCCCGCCCCGCCTGTAATGCCACCTGACATTAAACTCACCTCCTTTTGTAAAAATAATTTTCAATTGGATTATATTCTTTTCAGCTGACTTTTTGCAAACAAATAATCCCGCTCCCAGTCCGTCTGTCGCTCATAATTATTCTGATGTTTCTCTATCGATTCTAGATGTTTTTGAGCATTTTTCACAGTATATTTATAAATTAAGTCCGCATCTATAGAACCGTCTTCATATTTTTTCAGTATAAACTGAGCGACTCTTTCGAACGACGTGTCTTTCATGTAATTCCAACTAAAAAACGCTGTTCTTGCAATGTCCCACTCCCGTGGTCCAATGAACGACATTTCAAAATCCATTACTGCCACAATTTTCCCAAATGACACTAAGATATTGTGCGGGGTAAGGTCTCCGTGAAGTAGAACATTTCCCGGCATCGCCGGAAAAGAATGTATCTTCTTTAGCACAGCGACCATCTGTCCCAAAATGTCAAAATTCATATCCAGCGGAGCAAGCCCGGAAATATAATGTGAAAGTCGCACTATTTTATCCTCAAATCGACAGATATAATTATCGCTGAGTGTTTTAATGTAAATGGGGGTAGGTATGGTATCGCGAAGCCTATTTGACAGGTCAACATCTTTTAAAATGGCTTTTTCTTTTTTCTTACTCCAATCGGCAAGCTTCAAAAGGTATTCCTTAGCCTTGTTTGATTTAATATAAATGGCGGTGGTGTGATATCCCCAAGAGAGAACTTCTAGATATTCTGTGTCGACGTTGTAACTCTGTTGTATGAGTGATTCGAGTTTCTTGTGATAAACTTTTAAGCCGTCTATATATTTTTGTTTGGATTCATTATTCATGGCTAAAAGGCTTGATTACCCAACAATTTATGGTATCATGCCATAGCAATGAAAGACTACAAATTTCCAACAGTTGAAGAGCTTTTAGACGCGGGTGCGCATTTTGGTCACTCTACAAATAAGTGGAATCCCAAAATGGAGCCTTATATCTACGCAGCTAAAAACGGCGTTCATATTTTAGATCTTGACCAAACCCATAAACTTCTAAAGGAAGCGGGGGAGTATTTGTTTGATGTGGCGTCAAAAGGTGGGCAAATTATTTTTGTCTGTACCAAAAAACAAGTCGCTCAGATTGCTAAAGATGAGGCTATCAGGTGTGGGGCTTTTTATATGAACGAAAGATGGATGGGTGGCACCATAACCAATTACAAAATCATTAAGAAAAGCATAGAGAAGCTAACCGGTTTTAAAAAGAAGCGCGACGCAGGGGATCTTGCCATGTTCACCAAAAAAGAGCGACTTTTGATTGATAGGGAGATTACACGGCTTGAGAAGTTTTTTGGCGGGGTGGTGGGACTTAAGGGTGAGCCTCAAGCAGTAGTGGTGGTTGACGCTAAGCGCGAGCGTACAGCAATAAATGAATGCAGAATTTTTAATGTGCCGGTAGTTGCTTTAATTGACACAAATTCCGATCCTACAGGTATTTTAAAGATTATTCCTGGTAACGATGATGCGGCAAAGTCAGTGGGTAAAATTCTTAAAGTTTTAGCTGACTGTGTGGAGGAGGGGTATAAGGAGTACGAGAAGCTCAAATCCATGGATAACGCTAAAAAGGGTGAAGGTGACAAAGCTACTCAGGAAACAGCATCAGAAGCTCCTAGAGCAGCAGAAAAATCTACGGCGGAGGATACACTGTTATGGTGGAAAAGGCATCTGAAGTAGCCCCCGCAACTAGTGGTAATGAGAAGACTCTAGCCGTTAAAGTTAAAAGCAAAGTGGTCAAGAAAGTTACTCAAGTTAAAAAACCGGTAAAAAAGGAAAAAGAGGCAAAATGAGTATAAATATTGAGCAAATCAAGAAATTAAGAGAACAAACTGGTGCAGGTGTAATGGATACTAAGAAGGTTTTGGAAGAAACAGACGGAAACTTTGAAAAAGCAGTCAAAATTTTAATGGAAAGGGGTTTGGCTAAGCTGGAGAAACGGGCCGACAAGACCGCAGGGGAGGGATTGGTCTTCTCTTATATCCATGCTGGCGCTAAGGTTGGTAGTTTGCTAATGTTGGGGTGTGAAACTGACTTTGTAGCAAAAACGGAGGAGTTTCAGAAACTAGGCAAAGAGATTGTTATGCAGGTAGCTACGGAAGAGTTTGCGGATGTTGCGGCTTTAACGGATGCAGAGTATGTGCGTGATTCCAGTAAGAAAATTGGCGATTTAATAAAAGAAACCGTGGCAAAATTGGGCGAAAAGGTAGAAATTAGAGCCTTTACTCGCTATTCGGTAAAGTAATCATCAGAAAAATTCACTGATCAGGGCAATAGTGTAAAATATATCTATGCCCAAAGCTGTCGCAGTTGGTGAAGTTGCAACCCTTGGCGGACTTGGAATGACGACGAGCCTTATAAATTCTTACGAATATACAAGGTACACCTTGTATATATTGACAAATATATAAGGTTGGTGGTACAATTCTTGGCATGGAGGACATCAACAGAGTCGTATTAGACAAGCTCTATAGGTCGCTCTTAGAAGAAGATTACATAGAGGTTATTTATGGACCACGCCAGTCGGGTAAGACTACCCTACTAAATTTGTTAAAAGACAAGTTAAAGTCGTCGGTTCTTATGCTGAACGGCGACAATGCTATTGCGCAAAGAACTTTAAGTAGCAGAGATCCGGTGGCTATAAGAAATTATTTGGGGGAAAACAAGTACGTTTTTATTGATGAGGCACAAAGAGTGGAGGATATTGGAATAAATCTTAAAATCATTAAGGATCAGATGCCGGATTTAAAAATTGTGACTACGGGATCTTCGTCCTTTGAACTGGCGGAAAAAATAAACGAGCCCTTAACCGGAAGAAAAAGGGTCTTTATGCTTTATCCTTTGTGGGTTTCAGAAATCGTTGCTTGGCAGGATAACGCATTTTTGGAGGACAATTTGGAGAACTTGTTAAGGTTTGGTAGTTATCCAAAAGTTGTAAATTTAAAGTCGGAAAATGAAAAAGTAAGATATCTGCAGGAGGTTGTAGAGGCTAGTTTGTATAAGGATATTTTGGAGCTGGCGGACGTTAAAAATCCCAGAATTCTTAAAGAGGTGCTTGCGTTGCTGGCTTTTCAAATAGGTAACGAGGTGTCGTACAACGAGCTTGCCAATGCTTTAGGTGTTTCTATCGAAATGGTTAAACGCTATCTTGATTTGCTGGAAAAGGCTTTTATTATAGTTAGAATAGGCGGTTTTAGCAGAAACTTAAGAAAAGAGATAACAGCGAATTCCAGGTATTATTTTGTTGACTTGGGGGTGCGGAATACGCTTATTAGAAATTATAACGGGCTTTCTTTAAGGAACGATGTTGAGATGTTGTGGGAAAACTTTTTGGTTATGGAGAGGCTAAAAAAGCAATTGTATACTGACATTTATGCAAACAATTACTTTTGGCGGACTCACGATAAAAAGGAAGTTGATTGGGTGGAGGAGCGGGAAGGTAAACTTTTTGGCTTTGAGTTTAAATGGAGCGTTGGCAAAGCCAAGAAGGCTAAAGCGCCTAAAGAATTTGTTGAGACCTACAAAGGTGTCTCTTTTGAGGGTATTTCCCAACACAATTATTTAGGTTTTGTTATATAATCGTCACACAATGCTTTTTAAGGAATTAAACCAAAAACTTATTTTATCGCTGGAATTTTTTGTGGCGGAACTTACCAAAATTCGTACTGGTCGGGCATCAGCAGCTTTGGTGGAAAATATTGAGCTGGATGCGTACGGAAGTCGAATGAGAATAAA
This sequence comes from Patescibacteria group bacterium, assembly GCA_041658075.1. Classification (GTDB taxonomy): domain Bacteria; phylum Patescibacteriota; class WWE3; order UBA101185; family UBA10185; genus JBBAAW01. Next base: position 33,977 of record JBBAAW010000006.1, on the reverse strand, counting down.
AGAAGTGGGTTCAATTTCTGTACCGGAGGCTCAAACCATTGTAATTGCTCCGTGGGATAAGTCGCTTTTAAAAGAGGTGGAAAAAGCCTTAAGGGAAAGCTCTTTAGGCGTTAACCCTGTTACAGGAGGGGACAGTGTAAAAGTGCCGATTCCCGCGTTAACTGAGGAGCGGCGCAAAGAAATGGTTAAAATGGTGGGGGCAAAGCTGGAGGAGTGCAAAAATTCCATGAGAAATCTTAGGCAAGACGCTATGAAGCAGGTTGACAAAGCTTTTGCCGACAAAGAAATTGGTGAAGACGACAAATTTAACCAAAAAGAAGAGGTGGAGGATATTGTTAAAGAATATGTAAAGCGGGCGGAAGAGGCCAGCGACACTAAGAAAGAGGAAATTTTAAAGATTTAAAGCTGTTGTGTCATGATCACGCTTATTGTTTTCATCCTAATCTTATCTCTATTGGTTTTAATTCATGAACTAGGTCATTTTTTTGTGGCCCGTAAAATGGGTGTGCGTGTGGAGGAGTTTGGTTTTGGTATTCCACCGCGTGTTTGGGGTAAAAAAATTGGCGACACGGTTTACTCTATAAACGCTTTACCCTTTGGCGGGTTTGTTAAGGTGGCTGGGGAGGACGAGAACGGGGTTTTTGATAAGAACGACATGGGAAACTTTGCCAACATCAACCCGTGGAAGCGGATCTTAATTTTGGTGGCTGGTGTTACCATGAATTTAGTTTTGGCTGTGTCAGTGTTTTACATATTTTTTGGGATAAATAATTTTAAAACTTCTAGCCTGCCTCTACTATATGACTACGATTTTAAATACGGTCGTGTTATAAAAAACAGCACTGTGGTTTTTGGCTTTGAGGACGGCTCAGCTGCTAAGACTGCCGGTGTAGGTTTGGGGGAATCAATTACGGAAATTAACGGAAAACGCGTTTTTAATGTATTTGATGTTAGATACCAGGTAAAAGATAAAGCCGGTAAAGAAATTTGGGTAAAACTTTTGGACACTAAGAAGATAAAGCCCGCCATCAGAGAGGTTAAGATTGTACCAACTGTTGACTCAAATGGTAATGGTTTTTTAGGTGTAGCTTTGGCAACATCTGTCAGTATTGACTACGGGAGTAGTTTAGTCAGCAAAATTACCTCCGGTTTTCAGCATTCGCTTAATATTCTAGGTTACTCATTGTCAACATTCTCCCAGTTAGTAAGCTCTTCCATTGCACAAAAAAGTGTGGAGCCCGTTTCTGCCGGGGTTTCAGGTCCGGTAGGGATTTTTGCGGTGGTGGGGATAATTTTAAATTACAAAGGGCTTGACGCTGTTTTAGGTCTTTTAGATTTCATAGCCATTCTCTCTTTATCCCTCGCGTTTATAAACATTTTACCTATTCCAGCCTTGGATGGCGGAAGGGCGGTTTTTGTATTGTTTGAGGCATTAACAAGAAAAAAAGTAAGTCCCAAATTTGAAGCTGGTTTGCATAAATGGGGCATGGTTGGACTGTTAGCTCTAACCGTTGTTGTAACCGCCAAGGATGTAGTGAATTTGTTTTAACAAATTCCAACAAAAATGTTGTAAACTTACTTTAAATGTTTAAACAAACCCTTGCAAAATGTTTAAAGAAGTGATATATAATTCTCATGCTACAAAAAGTTTTTGCCATAGGAAATAGTGTTGCCGTAACCATACCAAGGAGATTTGGAATACTTCCCGGAACTCGGCTTAGGCATGTATCTACGAGGAAAAACAGAATATCCTACGAAATTATAGAGGAACCAGAGAAAAAGCAAATGTCTGACCACGAGATCGAGGAGTATGTTAGGAGTCATACTGGAAAGATAAAATTAAACGCGTCGACTCAAGAGGTTATGGAGATAATCAAGTATTGTAGAGAAAACCCGTATGAAAAATTTTAGCGATGCAGTTTTCTTGGACAGCAGTTTCCTAATTGCCTATCAAATAAGCGGAGACGACTTTCACACCAAAGCCAAAAATATTCTTACAGATTTATACAAGAAGGGCATTGTTTTGATCCTTAATCCGTTGATAATGGATGAGGTTTGGTATGTTTCAAGGACTTTAACAAGGAAGAAGTTAGCAAAACCCACGGAGAAAAATATTCAGGAGGCTCTAAGAATTATCACAGAGGATACTTTAGCTATAAGGAAGCTAAAAATTGTTAATCCTGTTTTTAAGCATCAAGATATTAGAGAAGTTCTGTCGATTATGTCAAAGTACGACTTACGGCCCCGTGACGCTTTGATTGTAAAAAGTATGCAAATTTTAGGCGTAAACAAAATTGCCACCTTCGACACCGATTTTGATAGGGTCAAAGGGATAAATGTGATAAAGTAAGCTTAATAAATTAAGTAATAACGCAGTAATATGTCGTACCAAAAAAAATTCATCCCAAAAAAGTCGCAAAACATTTCCGAGTGGTATAACTCTGTAGTTTTGCAGGCGGAACTTGCAGATTACGGTCCAGCAAAAGGTACCATGATAATAAGGCCCTATGGTTACGCCATCTGGGAGTTGATCCAAAAAGCGCTGGATGAGAAAATTAAGGCTAGAGGAGTAGAGAATGCTTACTTCCCCCTCTTTATCCCCGAATCATTTCTTAAGAGGGAGAAGGAGCATGTAGAAGGCTTTGCTCCGGAACTTGCCGTGGTTACTATCGGCGGCGGCAAAGAGCTTGAGGAGAAGTTAATCATTAGACCAACAAGTGAAACTATTATGTACGACGCGTATTCGCGCTGGATTTCATCTTGGCGTGACCTTCCTATGCTAATCAATCAATGGAACAATGTGGTCAGGTGGGAAAAGCGAACTTACATGTTTTTGCGCACCACAGAGTTTTTGTGGCAGGAGGGTCACACTGCTCACGCTACTCACGAGGATGCTTGGGAAATGGTTTTGTGGGCAATTAATGCGTACGAAGATTTATACCGCGACTACTTTGCTATGTCGGGATATAAGGGTTTAAAGTCCAGCGCGGAGAAGTTTGCCGGGGCAGGGGATACTATTTCTTTTGAATCGTTAATGCCTGATGGTAAAGCCCTGCAAAGCTGTACGTCGCACGATCTTGGTCAAAATTTTGCTAAAGTTTTTAACATCCAGTTTCAGGATAAGGACGAGCAGTTAAAATATGTTTGGCAGACCAGCTGGGGGCTTTCTACCCGCTCTATTGGCGGACTTATTTTAGCTCACGGTGATGATAACGGGCTAAGACTGCCTCCAAATCTTGCGCCGTATCAAGTGGTCATTATTCCGGTAGGGCAAAAGTCGGAGGTTTTTGAAAAATGTCGGTCTGTAATGGGTCGATTAAAGGAATCGGGTGTTAGGGTGGTTTTAGACGATAGGGAAGATGAAACGATGGGTTTTAAAATAAATAAGTGGGAGCTTAAAGGCGTTCCGGTGCGTTTGGAGTTGGGCGACAAAGAGGTAGCAGAAAACACCGTGACACTGGTTAGACGGGATAATGGCAATAAAATAAAAATATCGGCCGGCAGTATCGTTGATGTTATTAAAACGACTTTGGAAAACATTCAGCAGGGGATGTTGGCCGAATCGCAAAAGTTTTTGGAGAATCATACATCCGTGATTGACACTTACGATGAATTTAAAGCAACAATGTTGGGTTCCAAAGGTTTTATAAAATCTCATTGGTGTGAGAGTGCAGATTGCGAAGCTAAGGTTAAAGAGGAGACCAAGGCAACTACTAGGTGTAAGTTGCTGGACGAAAAAGAAGAGCTGGGAAAGTGTATATACTGCGGTTCCCCTTCTAAACACCGCTGGGTTTTTGGGCAATCCTACTGATTTACCGTTATTGCGGGATAAAAAGCCTCGATAGTTTTACCTCGTTGCGTAACTGCGCTCTCTGTATTCGCAAATCCTTTTGAAATATTTTCCGCGTAGGGTTAAGATAGGTCTATGTTGGGTAAAAAATGTCTGTTTTGCAAAATTGTCTCGGGAGAGGAGCCCTCTCAAATAATACTTGAAACGGATGAGTTTATAGTCATAAAAAACAAGTATCCAAAGGCGCCAACGCATGTTTTGGTGATAGACAAAAAGCATAGAGAAAAAAAGGATACAATCTCAGGTGTTTTCTCTAAATCGCCAAATAATTACTGGGACAAGATGTTTGAAACAATTTTTGGTACAATAACAAAACTTGGGCTGGATAAAACCGGTTACAAGTTGGTTAATAATGGGGCAGGGTACAATCACTTTGAACACGAGCATCTTCATATTTTGGGAGGCTCTAAAGAAGAACCGGGTGGAAGTACTTAAAAAGTTACTGATTTAACGACAGGGGCACAGGTGCCCCTTACGAAACGGAGGTGTTTTTAGGTTGGTCAGAATTAAAGTAAGAAACAACGAGTCGTTGGAGCAAGCTTTAAGGCGGTTTAACAGAGATGTTCTGCGCGACGGTATTTTAAAGGAATTAAAAGAACGCGAGCATTTTACCAAGCCTAGTGAGTGTAAGCGACTCAAAAATAAAGAAAAGGCAAGAAAAATTTATTATGACAGGTTGAGGGGCTAATGCACATTGGTGTCTCTCTTGTTGGGAATAAAGAAATTCGGGCTTTGAATAAAAAGTATCTGGGGCATGATTGTGCTACGGATGTGTTGTCTTTTAACTACTCTCCCTCACGAGACAACGATTTTTTGGGTGACATTGTAGTTTCTACAGAAAAGGCTAGGGAGCAGGCATCAAGCTACGAAAATACCTATGAGCAGGAAGTTGCCGATTTGGTTGCCCACGGCGTTTTACACTTATTGGGAGTTCATCACGAAGATGACGATAGTAAAGGTATTAAAGGATGATGCTTGTAGTAGGACTGGGAAATCCTGGAGAAAAGTACCAAAATAATCGCCACAACGCCGGATTTATACTCATTAACGAATTTGCAAAGAAGTGGGAGCTGACTTGGCAATATAACAAAAAGTTTAACGCAGAAATTGTCCAGTACAAAGGTAAAAGTAGATCAAAGGATTCCGATATAATTTTACTTAAACCGCAAACCTTCATGAACGACTCAGGAGCGTCTGTTTCTAAGGCGTTGAGTTACTTTAATATTGAGCCTGCTAACCTGTTAGTGATTCACGATGATGTTGATCTGGAGGTACTGCAGTTTAAAGTGTCACGCAACTCTTCTTCTGCAGGACATCATGGGGTGCAAAATATTATTGACAAAATTGGAACCCAGGATTTTTTAAGGTTTAGAGTCGGAATAGGTCGGCCAGTGATCGAGATCGATGTAGAAAAATATGTTCTGCAGGATTTTCCAAGCGATCAGCTTGAGGTCGTTAAAAAACAGGGAATTGAGCACCTTTTATCCTCACTTAATCTTTAGTGGATTTTTATGTCTGTCGTCGTATTCTAAATGGACATGTATTACACAAAATATCGTCCGCAAACATTTAAAGAAATACAGCGTCCTAATGACATTGCTGACGCTTTAATGCAGCAAATAAAAACGGGTAAAACGGTTCACGCCTATCTTTTTACGGGACCTAGAGGGATTGGTAAAACCACTATGGCACGGCTCCTTGCCAAGGGATTAACCTGTACCGACCTGTCTAAGGATGGTGATGTGTGCGGAAAATGCGAGTATTGTTTGGCAGTCCAAAATGGAAGTCTGATGGATCTTATAGAAATTGATGCCGCGTCGAACCGAGGGATCGATGATATTAGAGATCTTAAAGAAAAAGTTAGACTTCTACCTGTGGAAGGCAAAAAAAAGATTTACATTATTGACGAGGTTCACATGCTCACCAACGAGGCCTTTAACGCGCTTCTAAAGACTTTGGAAGAGCCCCCCAAGCATACCGTTTTTATTTTATGTACCACGGAGTTTCACAAAGTACCGGAAACCATTAAGTCGCGCTGTCAGGTTTTTAAGTTTAAACGACCAACGCGTCCCCAAATTGTGGAAAAGCTTAAAAGAATTGTCGATATTGAAATGGGCACGGAAAAGTTGGCTCTCGCGGAGTTGGAAAGGGTGGCAGTTATGGCGGGCGGGGCTTTTAGAGACGCGGAAAATATTTTGCAGCAAATAATTGAGGCGGGGATAGGTGGTTCTAGGTTACACGCGTCGGACAGCATTTCTCACTTTATTAAAAACTTGTCGTGTGGAGACGCTGTAAGTGCCTTGCAGATAGTCAATAATAATTTTGACGACGGGCTTGATTCTGCGGTGTGGACGGACGGGCTTATTAAGTATTTGCGCGATCTTTTGTACATAAAAATGGGTTTTTCAGACGATTATTTTTCTTTGGATACAGATTCTTTGGTTGACAGAAAGACTATGGCTATGGGTTTAACTAGGGATTGGTTGGTAAAGGCGGTTGAGATCTTTAATCAAGCCTTAAACGACCTTAAAAATTACTCCATACCGCAACTTGCTTTGGAGATAGCAGTAGTTAAGTTGGTTAACAAGAGCGATAACGCGACAACGGGGTGTAAAGAAATTGACAACAAAGACCCTGGTGGAGATTATCTTCATAAACCGCCAGAAAAATTCGCAAAATCCAAAGAGGCCGATATTGCACTCGCGTCGACAGAGAACCCAAAAGCTTTTTCTATTGATATCGTAGTGAAAAGGTGGCGGGAGGCTATATCTCTGGTGTCAAAGATAAACAGTTCCGTGGGTGCGCTTATCAAGTCAGCTAAACCGGTCAGTGTGGAGGGCAGTGCTATTTTGCTAGAAGTGTCGTACAAATTTCACAAAGAGCGACTTGAAAGTTCAGCTAATTTGAAAATTGTGGAGAAAGTGTTAAAAGAGGTTTTTGGTTATCGTAGCACTATAAAATGTGTAGTTTGTCAAAAAGAATCATCCAAAAAGGAAGGGGAGACAGGTGACCTTACAGATTTGAATATCCGAATTCCTCAAAACATTATTATTGACGGCAAAACTAGCGTTGTGGAGGTTTTTGACGGCGGGTTACCCTTATGATTCCAAGACCTATTCAAAGGCTTATTGACGATTTTCAAAAGCTTCCAGGCATTGGACCAAAAAGCGCTCAAAGGTTAGCTTTTTACACCTTGCGAATGCCGGCTACGGAAGTGGAAAAATTTGCTCAAAATCTTATCAAAGCTAAAAGTGATGTAACAATGTGTTCAATTTGTAAGAATATAGACGAGAGTAATCCATGCAGTTTGTGTACGAATAGTACTCGACAGGAAAACATTATTGCCGTAGTCTCTACTCCGCTGGATTTAGTGTCCATGGAGCGAGCAGGTTTTAAAGGAAAATATCATGTTTTGCATGGAATAATTGATCCGCTTAACGGAATTGGCCCTGAGGAATTGTATATCGACGATTTAGTGACAAGATTTACTAGTTTAACAAAATCGTCCGATGTGATACCTGAGCTCATTTTAGCCTTATCGACTAGCCTAGAAGGGGAATCCACTGCGCTTTATATTTCACGCTTAGTTAGGGCTAAGCTTCCCGCCGATAAAGTTAAAATGACCCGTTTAGCACGCGGTTTACCCGTTGGCGGTGATGTAGAATACGCTGATGAGGTTACCTTATCTAAGGCTTTAGAGGGTCGGGTGTCAATGTAAGAAAAATCGTTAGTCAGCTTTACAAAGTGGTTAATTTGGATAACAATATACCTCATCATGTCGTTTCAACTTTATAACTCGCTGTCAAAACAAGTTCAAGAATTTAATTCGATTGACCCCCAAGTTGTGAAGATGTACACCTGCGGACCTACCGTTTATTCTTTTGCCCATATCGGCAACTTTAGGACGTTTGCCTTGTCCGACTTTCTAGTCCGCGCGTTGAAATTCAATGGTTATAACATTAAGTTTATTATGAACATTACCGACGTTGGTCATTTAACAGGTGATAACGAGGGTGATGCGGATACAGGCGACGATCGTCTTGAAATGTCGGCCGCACAGGAAGGTAAGAGCGTAAAAGACATTGTAAGCTTTTATACTAACCAATTTATGGTCGACTACGACAAGCTTTGCTTGACCAAACCAGAAGAATTTGCTCAAGCTACCCAATACATAAAGGAACAGGTTGACCTGATAAGAAGACTTAAGGAGAAGGGTTTTACTTACCAAATAGATGATGGAGTTTATTTTGATACCTCCAGATTTAAAGATTACGGCCATCTTTCCGGACTTACTGAAGAAGGTGTTAAGGAAGGTGCACGGATCGAGCCGAATCCGCAAAAGAAGCATCCCCTGGATTTTGCTTTATGGAAGTTATCACCGCCTTATTCCACACGGTGGCAGGAATGGGATTCCCCTTGGGGAAAAGGTTTCCCCGGGTGGCATGTAGAGTGTTCTGCTATGATTTTTAAAGAGCTTGGTGAGCAGATTGATATTCATGTTGGCGGAGAGGACCATAAAGCGATTCATCATCAAAACGAGATTGCCCAAAGCGAGGGCGCATCCGGTAAAAAGTTTTCGCAGTTTTGGGTTCATGCCACCTTTCTGCAGGTAGACGGTGGGAAAATGGGAAAGAGTTTAGGTAACGCTTATACGCTGGCAGATTTAGAGTCAAAAAGGTTTCTACCTGCGTCGCTAAGGTACTTTTACATGACAGCTCATTACAGAAAACCACTTAATTTTACCTGGGAGTCCCTTACCAGCGCGCAAAACTCCCTTAAAAAGCTGTATGAAATTGTTGCCGGCTACAATGTATCAAAAGACTCAACCGGGCAGGTTTCCGCGGAATTTTTGCAAAAGTTTGAGCGGGCTATAAATGACGACCTAAATATGCCAAAAGCCCTTTCCGTGGCTTGGGACTTGACTAAAAGCGAGTTGGAGGAGGACATAAAAGTTGCCACGCTCTTAAAGTTTGACGAGGTTTTAGGTTTTGGGTTTGATGCGTTAATCGGCTTTGAAGTGCCAAAAGAGATTGACGATTTAGCCCGCACTCGTTGGGAGTATAAAAAAGCGGGTATTTGGGATAAGGCCGACTTTATCCGGCGACAAATTGATGAGATGGGTTTTACCGTTGACGACTCGGCGGATGGGTATAGGGTTAAAAAGAAGTTTTAGTGTAAAATGAATGCATGAACGATTCCATTATAACAAGTCAACTAAATTTAATTCGTAATGCCTTGGCGCAAAAACCAGAGGTAAATACAGTGTACCTTTATGGCTCTTTTGCCAAAGGTGACGCTATAGAGTCGAGCGACATTGACATTGGCGTGCATTTAGACCCGTCCTTTAAACCGGATCTGCACTATATGGGGGGAATACTTTTGGAAATAGAGGCGTTGGCAAAAGGTCGCAAAGTTGATGCTTTTGTTATAAATAATATGTCGCCACTTTTTAGATTTAATGCTATTTATCCAAACAAGGTTTTGTATTGCAAGGATCAAGAAAAAAGGATCGACTTTGAACTAAAAACCCGTAGAGATTACGAGGATTATTTGCCATTTTTTAACTATCGCATCGAAATGGCGGTAAAAGAGTCCAAAAGGAGGGTAAGTGAACGCACGACTACCGGATAAAGAAAAAATAAAAGCTAAATTGGATGTTATTCAGAGTCAAAGGTGCCTGCTTGAGGATTTTGTGGGGATGCCTTTGGAGGATTTTACTTCAGGCGTTCCAGGATCGGCTCTTAAGTACGACGCGTGTTTACACAGGTTGCAAATAGCTCTACAAGCGGTTTTGGATGTGGCGCAGTATGTTGCATCATGCACTTCTGAAACGGTTTATAGGGAAAATAAGGATGTTTTTGATATTTTGCGTCGGGAAGGGGCGGTATCTAAAGAAACGGCGGAAATGTTTAAAAGCGCCATTGGCGTTAGAAATATTCTCGTGCATCAATACGAACAAGTTGAACCCGAAGTGATTTTTAAGATTATCAAGGAAGATTTGAGCGACTTTGATAAGTTTGTGGCGGAGGTCTCGGATTATTTAGATAAATTGTAAATCGTCTAATTTGCGTCTAATCCTAAAGATTTGTATATAGACTTATTGATTTAATGGCGGTATCATCACCCCATGATTAGAGGAAATGGGGTTACAAAAGCGTTTGCCGATACCGTCCTTTTGGATAAAGTAGACTTTTTAGTAGGCGAGGGTAAAAAAATCGGCTTGGTGGGCAGAAATGGCTGTGGCAAGACCACCTTACTAAAGATGATTGTGGGCGAAGAAGAACTTACCGCCGGCTCTATCGATCGCGAGGGGGACAGAATTGCCTATATTCCCCAAGAGTTTACTTTTCCAGACACGGCAGTTGGCGACTATTTAGAGTCAAAGTTGGTAAATGGTTGGGATTTCTATATTTATAAATATAAAGTCGACCAGTTTGCGGCAAAACTAAATTTTGAGGACTTTGATCCAAAACAGCGCCTGTTAACCTTAAGCGAAGGTCAAAAAATGAAAGTTAAGCTTATTGAAACCCTGCTGGCTGACCCGTCAACCATTCTTATTGATGAACCCACCAACCACCTGGATATTGAGGGGATTATGTGGTTTGAGGACTATGTAAAAAACCTTGCTATTTCTGTTCTTATGATTTCCCACGATCGGTCTTTTTTAAATCACACCGTGGATGAGATTTGGGAAATAGACAAATTACAAATTTTCAAATTCGTCGGAAATTACGACTTTTATAAAGAAGAGAAATTAAAACTAATAAATAAATGGAACCAAGATTTTGTCCTGTTTCTAAAACGGAAAGAAAAACTGGACAATCTGCTTGAATTATCACGAAAAATTGGTAAGGGAGTTGCTGCAGTCCACAAAAGAATTGAACGGGAGGTAGAAAATAATACCAAAGAAAAATACACAAGTAAGAAAATTAAAGAGGTAGATTTTAATACGGATGTAAATTCTGGAAAACTAATGCTTAGATTTTCTGATGTGTCCAAACTGTACAACGAAAAAAAGGTCTTTGACCATCTTAATTTTGAACTTAGAGGTAGAGAAAAAGTTTGGCTGTATGGTCCGAACGGTGCAGGCAAGTCTACTCTAATTAAGATGATTGTAGGTGAGGAAAAGGCGACTTCTGGAGAAATAAAGGTAGGAGATAACATTAAAATTGGTTATTTTTCACAGGTCCAAACCCATCTAAATCTTAAAAAAAGCGTTATGGACGAATATACAGAACAAACAGGCTGTTATTTTGCCCAAGCGTACGCTCATTTGAACAGATTTTTATTCGATAGAGATTCTATAAAAAAACGAGTAGCCCAGTTAAGTCCGGGGGAGCGAGCACGCCTCGCTTTTGCTATTTTTGCGTACAAAGATTACGACATGTTAATTTTGGATGAACCCGATAACCATTTAGATATTGAAACAAAGGTAGTTTTAGAAAAAAGCCTTAGAGATTACAGGGGAACTCTGCTTCTTGTGTCGCATGATAGATACTTTATTGAAAGCATTGGGATAGAGAAAATGTATAATTTGCGAGAGGGGGCAATTTCTTACTTGAGCTTATGAATCTATCTTTAGGAATAATAGGTTTGCCAAATGTGGGAAAATCAACGCTTTTTAACGCGCTTTTAAAAAAGCAGGCCGCTTTAGTTGCCAATTATCCTTTTGCCACTATTGAGCCAAATGTAGGCGTGGTGGAGGTGCCGGATGAGCGGTTGCAAGGGCTGGTGGAAGTGGTTCGTAACGATTATGGTCAAAAAATGGGTGATAGAGAGGTACCGCAAAAAATAATTCCATCCACCGTTAAATTTTACGATATTGCCGGCTTGGTTAAGGGCGCACATAAAGGTGAGGGTTTGGGCAATGAATTTTTAGGACATATCAGAGAAGTTAGTGCGTTGGTGCATGTTATAAGAGATTTTGAAGACGACAATATAATACGATCTGGTGCCGTAAATCCACAGGAGGATGTGTCCACTATAGACACGGAGCTTATACTGGCGGATATTTCTATTCTGGATAGAATATTGCGGGGTGCCAAGGACGATGCCAAATCAAAAGATGTAGAATCACTATTAAAAGTATTGGTGCTTGAAAAAATATCATCGATGCTAAATAATGGAAGGCCTGCTAGGGAATTAGTTTTGGGCGACAAGGAAGAAAAAGTCATTAGAGGTATAAATTTACTCACCCGAAAACCTATTCTGTATGTCTACAACGTGTCGGAAAACAATTTGAGTAAATATTTAGATCAAAGCAATCAAGAAAGCAGTCACGATAAGCTTTACATAAGCGCAAAAATTGAGTCAGAGATATGCTCATTATCGGAAAACGAGCAAAGAGAGTATTTAAGAGAAATGGGAATGAAAGAGCCGGGTCTAAATAGACTCATTAAGGCGGGGTACCAAGTTTTAGGCTTACAGGATTTTTTAACCGCTGGTCCCAAGGAAGTGAGGGCTTGGACAATAAGGATCGGAGCCAGAGCACCGGAGGCGGCGGGTGTTATTCACACGGATTTTGAACGGGGCTTTATTGGCGCGGATGTGATATCTTATATCGATTTAATGAGGGTAAAAAGCCTTAAAAAAGCTAGAGAATTTGGTTTAATTAGACTTGAAGGTAAAAACTACTTTATGAAAGACGGGGATGTAGTTGAATTTAGGTTTAATGTCTGATAATATTGTCCGACTGCTCGTCGTAACGACGGCAAATTCTATTCAAATTAGAGTCAAGTATCTAGACTAAATTTGAAAATTATGGCATAGTGCTCTTGCCAATCGGGAGAAAGGCATAGTCAATCAAAGACTGCGAAGAGGCGTTCATCTCCCACTGGCGTTTTTAAATTATGAAAAAATATGAATTAATGTCAATAATAAAGGGTAAGTTGAGCGAGGAGAGTGCCCGAAGCCTTTCTAACTCAAACAAAGACCTTGTGTCTGCAAATGGAGGTAAGATTTTGAATGGAAACTTTTGGGGTAAGCGCAAGTTTGCCTACGAAATAAAGAGTCAAACGGAAGGATGGTACGATGTTGTTCAGTTTGAGGGGGACGAGGTAGGAATTTCTAAAATAAAAGAAAAGTTTAATGTAATTGACGACCTTGTGAGGTACTTAATAATTTTGGCCGACGAAGACACGGCAGATGGAGGAAAAAATGGCAAGAAGTCTAAATAAAGTCATTTTAATAGGTAATTTAACCAGAGATGTGGAACTACGCTACACGCCTCAAGGTACTGCGGTAGCCGCCTTTGGTGTAGCTACTAATAGGCAGTGGAAAGTTGCCGATCAGGTCAAGGAAGCCACAGAATTTCATAATATTGTGGCATGGAACAAGCTTGCTGAATTGTGCGGTCAGATGTTAACAAAGGGTTCTAGGGTTTATGTGGAAGGTCGTTTACAAACTAGAGATTGGGTTGACCAGACAGGGGCTAAGCGCTACAGAACAGAAATTATCATTGACGAGATGATCGTCTTAGGTGGAAAATCCAGAAACGAAGAAGGCAGAGAAGGCACCACCGAAGATTATAGCGCGTCCCGTCCTGCGGAAACTGCGGGGCACGATACTGCCTCGGACGACTTGGCTAACCTAAATATTGATGATGTTTTGGCAGGCGACACCGGTACGCAAGGAGATAAATAAAGATGCCTGGATACAGTCAAGACAGGGAGCAAAACAGAGGGCGCGATAGTAGAGAAGTGTACGCAAAGGTTACTACAGTACCAAATTACAAGGAACCCCTTTCCCTAAAAAGATTTGTTACCGACAGGGGAAAGCTAGTTCCCGCTAAGAGAACAGGGGTCAGCGCCAAGATGCAAAGAATCATTAGCCGAGAAGTTAAGAGGGCGCGCTTTATGGTGCTCTTGCCTTACACGGATAGACATGCGCTTTAGGCTATGGTTTAATTCCTAGGTTAAGTTTAATTTTGCAAATTATGACCTCCGCGTTTAAAAAATTCCAAATTATCTTGTTCTTGCTTCTTTTTGCCGGCTCCACTTTTTTTGGTGGACTTTATTTAGGCAAACGTGGTTATGAAGTCGATATAAAGAAAAACCCACCACAGGTTGAGTTTGTTAATAAGTCGTCAAGTACTCAAGTGGTGGATTTTTCGCTCTTTTGGGATGCTTGGGATCAGGTTTCACAGGACTACCTGCATAGACCTGTAGATCCTAAAAAAATGATGTACGGCGCGGTTAGGGGAATGGTGGAGTCTTTGGGTGATCCTTACACATCGTTTTTAGATCCCGATGTCAATAAGATTATAAATAATTCCTTAAACGGTTCGTACGAGGGCGTGGGGATGGAACTTGGTATTAAAGATGGACAACTTATGGTAGTGTCTCCTTTGGATGGATCGCCTGCAAAAAGCGCCGGTATTTTGGCAGGCGACAAGATTATTGAAATCGAGGGCAAAAACACTGCCGGGATTACTGTAACGGAGGCCGTATCAAAAATCAGAGGTCAGGCAGGCACTATAAGTACACTAAAAGTTCAGCGCGGAAACGGAGAGCTTTTTGCTCTTACCGTTAAGCGGGAAAAAATTACCGTGGCTAGTGTAGTTTGGGCGGACAAGGGTCAAGGTTCTGCATATATAAGAATTAGTCGTTTTGGTGCCGACACTAATGGAGACTGGGACAATGCGGTAAAAGAAGTTAATGTTAAGATGCGCGAGCTTGACGCTATTGTACTCGACTTGCGGGGAAATCCAGGCGGGTATTTGCAATCTGCGGTTCATATAGCAAGCGACTTTTATACCGGAAAGCCCGTTTTGTACGAGGAGACCGCCCTTGGTGAGCAACTACCTTTTAACGCACAGGGCAGCGCCGATTTTGCTAGGATTCCGGTATTAATTTTAATCGATGAGGGTAGCGCGTCGGCAAGTGAAATACTTGCCTCCGCGCTAAAAGAAAACATTAGCGCGGTTCTAATTGGCGCGCAGTCCTTTGGTAAGGGTACTATTCAAGACGCCAAGGAGTTTAAAGATGGCTCGGGTCTGCATATTACTATTGCCAAATGGCTAACGAGTCAAAAAAAATGGGTTGGTGATAAAGACGAAAGTGGTAAAATTGGATTAAAGCCAGATGTGGCGGTAGAAATTACCAAGGATGATATCAATGCCAGCAAAGATCCGCAACTGAATAAGGCTTTAGAAATGGCCGGTAAGTATTAACCGTTCGTCATGACGGGCGGGATGACGATATGAATAAGAAAACTAAAAGAATTTTATACTTTGCGCTTTTTGTTTTGATAATCCTGTCTATGGGAATGATATTTACTCCTGGTGGGGGTAATGTAGTCGGCGTTATTATCTCAGGTTTTAATCGTCTTGTTCAAAAACAATCATATTCGCCAAACCTTGTTGCCCAAAAAGTCGTGCAGGAGGAGTCGCAGGTTATAAATGTAGTGGATAAAGTGTCGCCTGCAGTTGTTTCTATTGTGGTGAAAACCACAAGTTTTGATCCTTTTAACGGACCCACAATTGATGAGTCGGGGATTGGTACTGGTTTTACTGTAGATAAGAACGGTCTTATAGTTACAGACAGCCATGTAGTGGATAGTGAAAAGGGCCAGTACTCCGTGGTTTTAAAAGACGGCACCAGTTACGATGTGAACAAAATTCACTTAGACAGGCAAAACGACCTAGCCCTTTTAGAAATTGCTGCGCGTAATCTGCCTACGGTGGAGTTAGGAGATTCTAACAAGTTACAAGTGGGGCAAAAAGCCATAGCCATAGGAAATGCTCTTGGTCAGTTTCAAAATACTGTTACGGTGGGAGTAGTTTCCGGCCTTGGCAGAAGCATTACGGCGAGTGATGGTTCGGGCATGCAGGGAAAGTTTTATGAAAATGTTATTCAAACCGATGCCGCCATTAATCTTGGTAATTCCGGCGGTCCTCTTTTAAACGTCGTTGGTCAGGTCATCGGTATAAATGTGGCAACTTCACGTGGGGCTAACAATATCTCTTTTGCTATTCCCGTAAATACCTTAAAACCTGTTCTAGAATCGTTTTTAACGGAAGGCCGTATTGTAAAGCCTTACCTTGGAGTATCGTATCAAATGATCGATAAAGGGCTGGCAGAACTTAGAGGATTTCCGGAGGGAGCATTTGTTTTAAGTGTTGCCAAAGATACTCCCGCAGATAAAGCAGATATACAAAGGAGCGACATTATAACTAAGTTTGACGGCGGGCAGTTGGGAGTAAAGCTTTCTTTGGCTCAAGCCATTTCTACCAAAAAGGTGGGCGACGAAGTGATTCTGGAAATTGAGCGCAATGGAAAAATCCAAGAGTTAAAGGTTATCCTTGCCGAGATGCCCCAAAACTTGTGAGGGTCCACGGACTAACATCCATGGCTTTCCTCCCGTTTACAACGGTGATAAAATAGCTGAATGGACGGAGAAGCCCAAATTAATCAGCAAATCGAGGCCTTAAAAAGCCAAATTAAACATATTAAACAGCAAGAAGAGAAAGAAGTTGATGTTCAGCTTAGAGCTTTGTACAACGAGGAAATAGAGTCTTTAAATAAAGAGATTAATGCGTTGCAAGAGTCGCTAAAAATTATGACAGGTGACTACAGCGGAGAAGCAAGCAAAGGTGGGGTTAAAACGGGCGAAATTAACGAAAACATGGTGATTTTAGAGGTGCGACCGGGAACAGGCGGGGATGAAGCGGCGCTTTTTGCAGGCGAACTTTTTAACATGTATCTACGGTATGCGGAAAAATCTGGTTGGAAAGCGGAAATCATCAATATGTCCGAGGGTAACGCGGGTGGTGTTAAGCTGGCAACGGTCGAGTTAAATGGTCCAGATGCCTACAACCTTCTAAAGAGCGAGTCCGGTGTACATAGGGTTCAACGTGTGCCTATAACAGAAGCGGGTGGGCGGATTCATACTTCTACTGCAACTGTGGCGGTTTTACCCGTGGTTACTAAAGTGGAGATAGAAATAAAATCTGACGATTTGAAGTGGGACTTTTTTAGGGCGGGCGGACATGGTGGGCAAAATGTTAATAAGGTTTCTACGGCCGTCCGTTTGACTCACATACCAACGGGTGTGATCGTAGAGTGCCAAGAAGAACGGTTTCAGGGCAAAAACCGCGAGAAAGCCTTGTCGATACTAAAATCCAGACTTTATTCCGAAATGCAGAATCAACAAGTAGGTTCGATTGCACAAATACGGGCTTCGCAAGTGGGAACGGGGGATCGCGTGGAAAAAATTCGTACCTATAACTTTCCGCAAGATAGGGTAACTGATCACAGAATTAAAGAGTCATGGCACAATATTCCTGCACTCTTGGCAGGCGATATTGGCGATATTCTTGCCGTTTCGTCGAATCTTAAAACCCCGTTCGAAACGGGAAGTAGGTCCTCACATCGACCTTAAGTCTTTAAGGGTTATAGGTTTCTTTTTGGAGGCAGCTACCTCTTTGTCCGTTTTCTTCTCTTTTGCTGACTTTGCAACCACGCCGCTTTCTTTGGCTATCTTCATTCTCTTAGCAAACTTATCAATTTGTCCTTCTGTGTCAATATATCTTTTTTGACCGGTAAAGAAAGGATGGCAAGCGGAGCAAATTTCCACGGCAATTTCTTTTTTGGTGGACATAGTTATAAAGCTATTCCCGCAGGCGCAGGCGACGACAGCATCGTCGTAAACTTGTGGATGAATTCCTTTTTTCATATATTTATCGTCATGACGGGTGGTATTATATCAACCCTTTTTACGTTCCGCAACTAAAATCCCCAAAGCAATCACAATTGAGCCTAAAATAATGCCTTTGGTGGGAAGTTCCCCCAAAATAAAAAAGGCAGCAGGGAGGGTAAAAATAGGGGAGATGTAGGAAAAAATTACCGTGTCGGTTACTTTTAGATATTTGAGCGACCATTCAAAGAGTCCGTACGCTACTATAGAAGATAGAAGTGCCATATACAGAAGCCCGATCCATCCATTTAAATTAAGGTTGATAATGTTAAAGTTAACCACACCCAGTCGACCGGAAGACTCTAAGATATACAGCGGAATCATAGATACAAGCCCTATATAAAAGGAAACTCCTGTAACCAGTTGCGAACTGTATTTTTTTCTAGGGATAGGAATTCCAAAAAACTTGGCGGTTTGATCAATAGCATGTGAATTTTCCCCGCGGATGCGTTTTGACCATAAAACATGGACTACCCAGAACAAATTATAGATAATAATAAGGATATTTCCCCAAATTCGTGAGCCTGTGGTTGAAGAAACGGAGTTTGAGTCCAAAAGTGGTCCAATTGCTAAAACTAAAGTTCCTAATGATGTAATAACTAGTCCAACTTGGATCTTTTTGTTGACTCTTTCATTAAAAAAATAATGCCCGGCTACCACCATTAACAAAGGGGCAATAACTCCAATTACTGCCACCTCCAAGGATGAGGTGTATTTAAGACCCAAAAAAAGTATTACTAAACTTGTTTGACCGGTTAAACCAGAAATAGCCAAAGCAGGGAATTCTTTTAGCGACACATTTTGTCGTCTTAATTCCATATAAACAAAAGGAAAAAGCACTAAGCATACTATTAAAAAGCGGTAGAACAAAAAGGAATAAACCGGAATAAAATCAAGTGTGTACTTAATAATAGGGGGAGCAAATCCCCAAATTGCCGTAGCGGCAAGCATAGCCAAAAGGGCGTAAAATTCTTGGCTTTTTGGTTGTTTGGGCAGTCCACTAAACACCTTTTTATGATATCATGGCAGATATGGAAATAACATATTTTGGACATTCTTGCTTTAAAATCAGGACTAAGGAGTTAACTCTGATTGTTGATCCGTTTGATCCGGAAAAGCTGGGGATAAAGTTGTCAAAGCTTGAGGGGGACGCGGTTTTAATTACGCACAACCATTTTGACCATAATTATAAAGAGGGTGTTTCCGGCTATCGTCTGCTGGTTGACGGACCGGGGGAATACGAGCTTTCCGGGGTTAAAATCATGGGAATTCCCACAAGACATGGTGGTGACGAGTCCGTCATGACAAATACCATGTATTACATAGAAGCAGAAGGTGGGGTGTCCGTCTTGCACTGTGGTGATTTAGGTCACACATTGGATGATACAACTCTGGAAAAGTTTGGTGAGGTTACGGCTCTTCTAATTCCGGTTGGTGGGGTTTATACCATAGACGCAGAAAAAGCGTCAAAAGTAATTTCTAGCATAGAACCCGCGTTTGTTGTTCCCATGCATTACAAGATGAACGGGTCAAAAATTGATAACATGGACACTTTAGAGAAGTTTTTGGACGAAATGGGCTTAGAAAATGGTGCAGTTAAAAGATCAAACATCTTAAAGATCTCATCCTCCGACAATGAAGCTGAAACCCAAGTTATTGTGTTAGAGAAACAGTGACGGATTCCGTAGTATTCTCGTCGCGGGACCCGCTCTCGCGCCCACTCCTCGAATCGCTACGGAATCCGTCATAGTAGCAAAGAAAAGAACATGGCAAATAAAACAACACACCCAACACAGATTTTAGTTCCGCCACACGATTTAAACGCGGAGAAGTCCGTTTTAGGGTCAATTTTAATAGATGAAAACGCCATTATTAAGGTGGTGGAAAGTTTAAAGCCAGCGCATTTTTACAAAAGCGCCCATAACAGCATTTATGAATGTGCCATAAATTTGTATGAAAAACGCGAACCTATTGATTTGATTACGCTTCCTCAGGAGCTAAAAAGCAAAAAATTGCTCACGGAAATTGGTGGAACTTCTTATCTTACGGAATTGGTTAACTTTGTTCCTACCGCATCAAATGTGGAGGCTTACTCAAAAATTATTGTTGACGCTGCTTTGCGCCGAAGTTTAATAAGTGCCAGTGCCAAAATAAACCAAATGGCGTTTGAAAAGAGCGAGATTGACGGGCTTTTAGACGAGGCTGAACAAGAATTGTACGCGGTTTCCCAAGATAGGTTGCATCAGGACTTTGTACCCATTTCCGAAACTTTGCAAATTACCTTTGAACGACTTGACGAGATGTCAAAGACTAAGGGCGCACTAAGAGGAGTTCCCACGGGGATTAAAGCGGTGGATAGAATGCTTTCCGGGTTCCAAAAGGAAAATTTGATTATTTTGGCCGCGCGCCCCTCGGTAGGAAAATCCTCTTTTGCCATAAATTGCGCTCAATACGCGGCCACTACGCATAAAAAAGCAGTGGGTTTATTTTCTCTAGAAATGGGTAGGGAACAGGTGGTCGATAGGATGATTTCCGCGCAGGGCGACATTGATAACTGGCGTATTACCACGGGAAATTTGTATGAAGAGGACTTTGAACGATACGGAATTGCTGCGGGAGAGTTAGCGGAAGCTCCCATCTATATTGACGACACGCCGGGAATAGGGATATTAGAGCTACGCACCAAGGCTCGAAGACTCCAAATGGATAAGAAGGTCGATCTTATTATTGTTGATTACCTCCAGCTTATTCGTGGGCGGTACACAGAAAGCAGAGTGCAGGAAGTGTCGGAAATTTCTCAAGCGCTTAAAAACTTGGCAAGAGAGTTAAAAATACCTGTTTTGGCTTTGTCACAACTTTCCCGTGCCGTGGAAATTAGGGGAGGGGATAAGCGCCCGCAGTTAAGCGACTTGAGAGATAGCGGTTCGATTGAGCAAGATGCTGACGTAGTGATGTTTTTATTTAGACCAAACGAGGAAGATCGCATAAACCACAAGCTATTAATTGCTAAGCATAGAAACGGTCCAACTGGGGAAATTGACCTGTTCTTTAAAGCGGATCGCACAAGGTTTTTTGAAGCCGAGACTAAAATAAAAGACAAGTAATTTCCGTCATTGCGTGAGTGTCACCATCATTATATAATCCCCAAGTAACGAGCCGTGGTGGCGGAATGGCATACGCGGTGGTCTCAAAAACCACTGAGAGCAATCTTGTGTGGGTTCGACTCCCACCCACGGCACCAAAATATGATAGCAACAGACCTAAAAACAGGAAAAGTGTTTAAAGACAACGGCGCACCCTTTTTGGTGATAAGGTACGACCACATAAAGTCTGCCAGAGGGGGAGCAAGTGTTAAGGTGATTGCCAAAAATTTACTTACAGGTTCAGTAATTGAGAAAGGCTATAAGGCGAGCGACTCGGTAGAAGAAGCAGATGTATGCAGAAAAAACGCGCAGTATCTATACAAGGACTTCGGCGGCTTTAATTTTATGGATCCCGTATCATTTGAACAATTTTGTGTGAACGACAATACCTTGGGAGATCAAGGCAAGTATTTAAAAGAAGGGGATAGCGTACTGGTGGTTTATTTTGAGGACAAGCCTATTTCCGTGGAGCTTCCAAATTCGTTGGTGTTTACGGTGTCGTATACAGAGCCGGGTTTTAAGGGTAATACCGTTTCTAATGTTTATAAAGACGCTCAGCTGGAGAATGGTATAAACGCTCGTGTTCCTATGTTTATTAAAATTGGCGACAAAATAAAGATTGATACCAGAACCGGCGAATATTTGTCTAAAGCCTAAAGTATGCCAACATTAAATACAATTCTATCTGTGTTATATATCGCGATACCCGTCTTAGTTTGGCTTTACAGCTTTTGGACTAGTTCCAGAAAGGATGGCTTTGATCAAGAAAAAATTTTTGACTTAGTTTTATATGGACTTTTAGGAGCACTGGCGCTAGGGATTATCGTCGATATTGTTACTCGTGGGCAGCTTTCCCTTAAACCTCAAAATCTAAACCCCTATACTACGGCATCAGGCTTTGTGGGTGTTTGCACGTTGGTAGTCCTTAAATATAAGTGGTCGCTTTACAGAGTTTTGGATAATTTAGCTATCTCTTTTGTTCTAGCCATCGCTTTTTGGTTTCTAGCTACGTTTGTGAAAAGTCAATTTAAAATAAGTTATCTATTAGTTTCCTTAGCACTTTTTATTTCCAACTACGCTCTACGGAGATGCCGCCCTGGTTTTATAAAGTCAGGTATGAAGTTTAGCTTGATAAGCGGGATTTTCTGCTTGGTTGCACTGTTAGTACTTCCAAAAACCCCAAACTTGATATTTGTTGGATTATTGTTTACACTCTCTTTGGCTGTCTTAATTTTTAGGTTAAGGAGCGTTTACGGCAAATCTGTTTATGGCAAATAAGTTTATTCCAAATATAAATATAAAGTCAATAATAGTACCTCCAATCCTATTTAGAGATCTTGTTATACGACTTTGGAAACGCAGCAAGGAGCTTAAAAAGGAAGAAGAAATGGTTAAAGGGGTGGATTCTCTTATGCACGCGGAGCGCTCCGACGATTCCGAAAGTGCGGATATAGTTTCTGGTGATGTGGAAAAAACTATCCAAGAAGCTCGTTTGGATTTAATTCAGTCCGCCAGATTGGAAATAAGAAAAGCCTTGGCAAAGGTGAAAATAGGAACTTATGGAATGTGCGAGTCGTGTAAGAAGCCCATTTATTTAGCGCGTTTAAAGGTCTTTCCGCAAGCTACTATGTGTTTTGAGTGTGCTAAAAAGTTGAATAACGAGAAATAATTGTGAAAAAAGTTTTATTAGTAGAAGATGAAAAGGAGATTAGAGAGCTTTATGCTCAATATTTGGGTGACATGGGGTACACGGTTATTTCTGCGGAAGACGGTAACGTAGCTTTGCAAAAGGCCTTTTCCGAGGAATGGGATATTATGCTTTTGGACGTGATACTTCCAGGGCAGGATGGGATTCAGGTTTTAAAGCTGATTAAAGCTGATAAGCTACTCAGAGATAAGCCTGTTATTGCGCTTACAAACCTAAATATTGAATCGGTGATAAACGAAATTTTTGACCTCGGAGCGGATGGGTTTTTAGTAAAGTCAGAAATAACCCCCGATAAGATCTTTAATGAGATAGAAACCGTTTTGCAAAAATACTCTTAACCCTTGTCATGATGCGCGAAGCGATGCAACCCATTCAAATATTGTACGAGGACGCGTACCTGCTCGTTATTGACAAACCTGCGGGAATAAGCGTAGTGGATGAAAATGAGGGAGAAACACCGACTGTAAAAGATTGGGTAAAGGATAGGTACAATTTACAATATTCACATAGCGGAGTGGAAGACGAGTTTGAACAAAGACTTGGTATTGTTCACCGGTTAGATAAAGAAACTTCCGGAGTTCTGTTAATTGCCAGAAGTAAAGAGGCCTTTGATTATCTAAAGGGTCTTTTTAAATTTAGAAGAATTCAAAAAGAATACCAGGTGTTGGTTTACGGCAGTGTTAAAGAAGATAAATTTGAAATTTCTGCACCCATACAAAGAAATAAAAATAATGGGCTTCTTTACAACATTGATCAAGACGGTAGGCAATCCGCCACGGAATTTGTTGTTAAATTAAGGTTTCAAATAAAAAACGCTGATTACTCGTACCTAGGAGCCTTTCCAACAACGGGTCGCACGCACCAGATTAGAGTCCATTTAAAGGCTTTGGGACATCCTGTAGTAAACGACAGAAAATATGCCAACAAAACCCTTCTAAAATTATCTGAGGAACTATTTAATAGAATGATGCTACATGCTAAAAAGGTGACTTTTACCGATCGGAACGGTCAGGAGCGCATCTTTGAATCACCCAACTCGCTTTACGACATTTTTCCTGTGAGTAGATAATTTACCCATCGGGGTATTCACAAAAATAATATAGTGTGATAGAAACTATATGTGCGTAATGGTGCTGCCCAAAAGAGAAAAAAACGCTTATTGTATGTAAAGAGACGAAACAAAAAGGCTAAGTCTGTATTAGTAGCCGGCATCTCTCTGTTTTTGCTGGCAAGTTTCTTTGCAATCAAAACTTTAATTGCTCCAGCCGTTTCCGCCTTAGGTTCCGGGTCGTCTGACGCTTTTGACAGAGATATTTACTCGCTTTTACTAGTGGAAAAAGATCAAAAGAACGCTATAAAAACGCTAAATTTAGTGGTCGTACAAAGGGTTGATAATAAACTTTACTCAATAAATATTCCGCCCTTCACCAAACTAGATTTACCAGGCCGATTAGGTGAGGAGGAGATTGGAAAAACTTTGGAAATTGGCCAGTCTCTAAAGTACGGAAACAATAAAAACGCGCTTCTTTTGGAGTCTGTTACCAAGATATTAAACTTAAATGTGAATCGTTATCTTATTTCTTTTGGTGACTCTTTTAACAATGTGCAAAAGTCGGTGTTTAACAAAGATTTGGGATTTTTGCTTCCATGGCAGTACAAAAAACTTTCTCAAGATGTGGAAACAAACCTGTCGCCAAGAGAAATATATCAACTTGCGCTTTTTACTAGGGGGTTACCAGCCAGCAGGTTGGAGGTTATAAATATGGCAAATTTTGCGGATCTAAATTTAAAGATTCGTGACATTACACTTAGTGGTCAGGTTGCAAAGGAGAGCCTAGGTGTGGTTATTCTAAATGGCACGGGGGTAAGTAATATGGCAAAAGGTATTTCCGACGCGTGCCAAAACATGGGGATTCGTGTGGCTCTTACAGCAAACGCGGAAAACGAGTATCAAAACAGTTACTTAATTACTGATGATGCCACCACCGCTACTGCAAGATATATTATGGAATATTTTCCGGAGTTAAAAGTTATGGATAAAAGATCAGCAAATTCCACGGGGGAGGACACAATGGAAAGAGGTGATTTAACAATAATTTTAGGGTTTGACATTCAGACTCGATTGTGAACACAACTGGGGGTTTTCTAGGGTTCAATTCGCACTTGCAAAGTAAGTGCGAATGGAGTAGAGTTTCGACAGTCTCTCCTTTCTAACCCTCGCTTATTCGGCGGGGGTTTTTGTGTTTTTTATGTCCCGCCCTGGCGGGACAGTGACGAACGCAATGACGAAAGGAATATGAACTTTTTTTATATTGTTTTAATAGTAATCGGGGTGTTTGTGGCGCTTAGGTTTATTATTCGTCGTTTTAAAAAGTTGTATAAAACTCTAACCTTTACTAAAGACAGAACCATTTTTGAAATTAAAGTTCCAAAAATTAACGACGAGGAAGCCACGTATAAGTCGTCCGCTATGGCTATGGAAAGCTTTTTTGCCTCTCTTCATGGGCTGTTGAAGTCAAAAGTGGAGGAGGGTGAGTTTTTTAGCTTGGAGATCATTTCTAAACCGGGAGTTGGCATTAAGTTTTATGCGCTTTGTTCACAAAAGTCAGCCGGCTATCTGGAAGGTCAGATATATGCTAACTATCCAGGGGCGCAACTTATTGTGGTAGATAAAAATTTTGGCGACTTTGAGAGCGGTAAGTACTGGGAAATGGCGAAGCTTGCGGAAATAAAAAACTACATTTTCCCCCTAAAAACTTATAACGATTTGGAAATTGACACCATGTCTTCTGCCACCTCTGCCATGTCGCAGTTGCAGGAAGGGGAGTCCGTTAGCTTTCAGATTTTAGTTCAGCCTATTGGCGATGTGTGGCAAAAAGAGGGCAATGACTATGTATCGACTATGAAAACTGGAAAAAGTCCCAAAGAAATGTCTACCGCCCAAAATTTGGTTTTTTTGATTTTGGCGGAGTTTTGGAACATTTTGGTAAAGGTTATTAGCGACTCAGCCATGATTTTTGGTGGGGCATCCGGTACCGACCCTGCTAGAGAGACAAAAGCCTCTGCCCCTATGCCAAAACTCACCATTGTCCAGGAAATGGAGGTTAACTCCATAGAAAATAAGATGGCAAAAATGGGCTTTATCTCGCAGGCGCGGTTTCTGGTAAGTGCTAAAACTCCGGAACGGGCAAAGCAAAACATGCGGTCCGCCGTGGCTTCGCTAAGTCAGTTTTCTACCACCAACTTAAATAGCCTTGTAGTGGGCGAGACTGTAATAGGAGAAAGTGCCTATAACAACTTTGTGGATAGGGTTTTTGATCAATCAAAATCTTATATCTTAAATGTAGAGGAGCTTGGATCTCTGTACCACTTACCGTCGCAGACTGTGGAAACGCCAAACATCGGGTGGTCGTATTCCAGAAAATCCGAGCCACCGGCGGGTTTGCCAACGCAAGACTGTGTTTATATTGCGGATACGGTTTTTAGAGATCAAAAGGTGCGTTTTGGTTTGAGTAGTGGCGACGATAGATTGCGTCACATGTACGTTATTGGTAAGTCGGGTACCGGAAAGTCCACTCTTTTTGAATCTATGATTTCTCAAGACATTGCTAATGGAGCAGGTGTGGGTGTTTTGGATCCACATGGTGAAACGATAGATAAAGTTTTGGAACGTATTCCATCCAACCGGGTGGACGATGTAATTTATTTTGATCCTTCCGATACGGAAATGCCGGTGGCTCTAAATTTACTGGAAATGGACGATCTATCGCAAAAAAACCTTATGGCTTCCGCTTTGGTATCGGCAATAAAGCATCATTTTGACTACTCTTGGGGGCCTAGACTCGAATATTTACTAAACTACTCTATCTTAACCCTTTTGGAAGTGCAGGGAACTACCATGCTTGGTATCACGCGACTTTTGGAAGACGAAAACTATCGAAGATTTATATTACACAATGTTAAAGATCCCGTGGTTTCAAAGTTTTGGGACACGGAGTTTAAAAACATGAGAAACAATCCCAGACTTATCACCGAGTCCATTGCCCCTATTCAGAACAAGGTTAACCGCTTTTTAGCGTCGTCAACCATTAGAAACATTTTGGGACAAAGAAAGTCCACTATTGACATTGAGGGCGCCATGAATAATGGCAAAATTTTGCTTATGAACCTTTCCAAAGGAAAAATTGGTGAAGATAACGCCGACCTCTTGGGAGCGCTTTTGGTGTCGCGTATACAATTCTTTGCCCTACAACGCGCCAAGATACCCTCAGAACAGCGCAGACCATTTTATTTGTATGTGGATGAGTTTCAGAATTTTGCTACGGGAAGTTTTGAGTCCATTCTTTCTGAGTCACGTAAATACGGACTTGGTTTGTACTTAACTCACCAATACACCGCACAGTTGCCGGAGGAGCTTTTAAAGGCTGTTTTAGGAAACGTGGGTACTATTGCCGCTTTTTCTTTGGGTACACCTGATGCTAAAGCCTTGGCGGGTGAATTTGCTCCTAATTTTACCGACACGGATATTATTTCTTTGGAGCGCTTTCATGTTTATATGAAGCTTATGATTAACGGGATGACCTCCTTGCCTTTTTCTGCCAAAATATTGTTGCCGTGGGTAGAAAGTGAGTGTATTGTGCCCAAGAGCAACAACAAGCAGTGGGTTTTGGAGTTGAGTCGACAGAAATACGGGGTAGATAGGCAGGAGGTAGAAGATAAGGTTCGTAAGTGGGTGGACACTAATTTTGACAAGGGCATGGCCATTTCTTTTGAGACAAAGAATACCGTGGACGTCATCCCGGCCATAAATACGCGTCTAGCCGTTACTACTACTCCACTTATCACGGCAAAAACACCGTCCGTTATAGCAAACCCAGTTAAAACTATCGACACAACGCCTCACGCTGTGGCTAAACCTGCGCCAGTTAATAACATCGCTGTAGTACCTGTTGCTACAGGAATTTATGACGGTATACATATGGTGACAAAAGAGGGTCAAAAATATACAGTTCAGCCAAATTATGCCGCCAAAAGCGAAATTGTCTATGGCGACATCCTAGAGATGTACAAAGAAGGGGATAGCGATCGATTTAGGCAGATCACCAAAGCGTCTAGGAAAGATATCGAAGGCGTATTAGTTAAGGATGATATCGGGTTGTGGGGGCTAAAAACATCGGACGGTCACTTTTATAAAGTGTCGCAGACCGCTGTGGACTTTAACCAATTTAAAGAAGGACAGAAAATGTATGGTATAATTCCTGCCGATGTTGGAAACCCGCCGTTTTGTACACTCTCGCTAAAGAAATTTAGAAAAGATATTCAAAAACAGGAAGAAGCCCATAAGATAAAAACCGATCAGAGTTTAAGATAAAGGGGTTAGTTTTCCTCAACAACAGGCTCGGGTGGCTCGTTGTCGCTGTCTAGAAAGTCGCGCTTGGTATAAGGTTTAAGCTCTTGCTTCTCTCCGTCAAAAATTGGCAATGAAGAGGTTATTAAAACGGTAATTTCCTTGTCGATCCCTTTTTCAAAGGTTCCCGTAAGAATTGCACCTTGCTCTTTGCCCGCTCTAAGTTTCCTCTGGATTTTAGGGTCAACGATAACGGCAAGTTCAATTCTTTGATTCTTGTAGTCGTACAGAACTTTAGTTTGATTTGCCAAAACTTTTAGATCAAAAGTTGTCCCCATGGGAATTCTCCCTGCTGTAAAACCTTTGGCAATAATTTCTGCCTGACCTTCTGTGTAGGTAGCTGGCTCCTTAATTAGGCTTTTAAACCCGTTTTGCGGGTTGGGAGAATGCCTCTCTTCTTTTGCCAGTTGATAATTTTTCTGTGCTATGGTGTTAATGGGGTCAACAGATAAAACCTCCTTAAAACACTTTTTGGCTTTACTATAGTCGCTAAGTTCCAAGTACGCTTTCCCAAGTCTAACCTTGGCGTCAACGTTGTGAGGCTCAATGTCTAAAATTTGTAAATTGAGATCTCTAGCTAAGGTCCAATTTGATACCACAGCAGCTTTAATGGCCTGCCTTTCTAGATCCACCGGGTTTGTGGGATCCACATTGACGCTACTAGAAATCTGCATGACTAGTAAAGTATCAAATGTGGGCACAATGTCAAGCGAAATTTTTTGTGATATTATTATATCGTGTCAGGGCACTCAAAATGGTCAACAATTAAACGCGACAAAGCTGTTAACGATTCCAAAAAAAGTCAAATGTTTACCAAACTAACCCGAGCAATAACAGTGGCAGCAAGAGATGGCGCGAATCCTGAAACTAACTCGTCGTTACGGATTGCTATTGAAAAAGCCAAACAGGAGCGTATGCCCAAAGATAACATTGAGCGCGCAGTGCAAAAAGGGTCCGGTGGGGGAGAGGGGTCGCAATACGAAGAGGTGGTTTATGAGGGTTACGGGCCGGAAGGTGTGGCTTTTTATGTGCGGGCATTAACGGATAATAGAAATCGGACGGTGGCGGAAATTCGTAATATCTTTAATAAGCATGGCGGAAGTTTAAGCGGGGCGGGTAGTACATCCTATATTTTTGGCGACCTGGAAAATCCGTCTTTTGAAATTGAGGTTCTGGATGCAAAAAAGGCGCGGAGCATTTTTAACTTGGTTGACGCTTTAGAAGATCACGATGACGTTACCGATGTTTATTCTAATGTTAAGGTTAGCGACGAGATTATAAACAAGTTTCTTGCAGTAAACTCACTATGATTATTTTAGGTATTGACCCAGGAACCGCTAAAACCGGTTATGCTTTTGTTCAGACGAGAAAGGGGGTAGGGTCAAGAGGATTGCCTAAAATCTCTGCCTATGGTGTGGTAACAACGGGAAAAGATGCTGAAATGCCACGTCGACTAAAATATCTATATATCCAGCTAACTTCTTTATGCAAAAAGTATAAACCAGATCTAATGGTGGTGGAGCGACTCTTTTTTAATACCAACGCCAAAACGGCCATCAGTGTAGGGCAGGCTAGGGGAATAGCGCTTTTGGTAGGTGCGGAATATGACATTGATGTTTACGAATATACTGCTCTGCAGGCAAAATTTGTTTTAACGGGCTATGGACGGGCGGAAAAAGGCGTCATGCAAGAAGCGGTGCAAAAATATTTAGGACTTGAGGAAAAAATAAAGCCGGACGATGCCAACGATGCCGTGGCCATGGCACTGTGTTATCTGGCCAAAAGTGTGATAAAGTCGTAACTATGAAGCTGGCGGAATTTTTACTAGACAAATTAAATTTGAAGAAACTGCGTTTCTTGATTTTGTCGGCAGTATTAATATCTGTCTGCTATTTTTTGTCTAGAGGCTATCTTTCTTTTAACAATGTATTACAGCCAATGCTATTTGTTAAATACGTTAGTTTCATAGCCTTAATTAGTGTTTTGAGTTCTTTGTTTGTTCAATATCTCAGCGGGGGAGACAAGGACATTAAAATTGTCTTCTTTACCGGTATAACACCCTTCATGCTTACACTAGGTTGTTTCTTGTTTTTTGTGTATTTTCCAAATTTGTCACTCATTTTGAAAGTTTTGACAGGATTTTTTAATTTTATACTTTTATATACACTTCTTTTACTCAATAATGTGATACTGGTTGTAGAGAGTAGGGAAGTGAACATTCCGGTTTATCGGGTTGCCATCAACTGGGTACAAATTGTACTCTTGAGTGTTTCTCTTGTTTTATTTACAGGTATATTCAAGACTTTCTTCCAGCCACTTATTCAAGTTTCACTTATTACAGCGTCATCATATATTTTTTATCAGTATTTGATTTGGGTGTATTCAAACGATAAGGATATTAGACTCTTGAGACCCCTTGAGTCGGTCATTTTAAGTCTTGCAAATACCTTGCTAGTAGGGTGGGGTGCCAGTTTGATGTTGTTTTTTGCCACGGAATCATTCTTACGGGGAGTTTTTGTAGCGTCGGTTTTTCTTTTAGGATTGGGATACATTCAGCTTTATTTAAAGAATGCCTTGAGTAAAAAAGGTGTTTGGGATTATCTGTTGATCTGCTCAGTCTTTTTGACCATTTTAGTGCTTTTTAGACCTTGATAACTTGCTTTAATGCTGGTGGGGTAGGGGAGTGGGTTCGATAGCGCTAGCATACTATAGGTTATATTGCTAATATTTGCGTAAGCATATAAACCTAATTCTCCGTCATAGTTTTACATAGGTAAGTTTGTCATACTTTCCTTTGGAGGTTTGTCATACATTTTTTCCGACTTTGCATTGTGGATAATGTTTTTTGTTTTACGGTATTCCCTAAAAGGTTTGAGGGTATTGCGATTTATGCTTTTGGGTTACAAATACTACAAAATATTATAAGAAGATAGGTTAGAAGCGTTTATATATTAGTTATTAAGTTACTTCATATTCCCTACTTTGTTTATCTCACTTATTTTCTCCTTATTATAAGTTCTGGCCGTGCTTCGCTATCAGACGTCGTTAAATATACATAATACGACGTTCGGTGTGTGACTGCATACCTGTCTCCCCACTAATTTCTTAACCCCTTTTTTAAGTTTATTTTAGATTTTCGAATTTTGTTTATTTACTGCTCTTATACAAAAATACTTTTGGATTAATTCCCTATTTTATTTCCCTATGTCATTAGCCAAGTTTCTACTTTTATCCACGTGTTACTCGTGAGTTAATTTTTAGGTTACTCTCTTCCCTGTTACTTTTAGTGTAAAATGATAACCAATGTCGTTAAACGCTGAGCGGTTTAAGTGACTTACTGACACGAGGGTATGTTGGCACTTACTTCCGATGTGGCTAGATGTCACAAATGGCGCGGTTGCAGCAACAAACGGCACTGAGGCTCCAGAATGCCCCAGAATTTATTTTTATGGAAAAGACTACATACATATCATCCGAACAGATTCAAGCATCAACCACCAAGTCCGTGGTAGCAAAAAATCCCAAAACTCTAGAAGACTACATTATGCGGTATTTGGAATTTTGTGAGGTGGAGAGAAACTTGAGTCAAAATACTATAAAAATGTATCACTTTTATTTAACGGACTTAACAGACTGGATGAAAAGTTTTTTAAAAACCCCACAACTCGTATTAGATGATATAGATGGCGAACTGGTTAGAAAATATCGTTTGGATTTGAACCGTCGCATAAGTTCCAAGTCGCATAAAGAATTTAAAAGATCCACCCAGCACACATTCTTAGTTGCCATACGGGCGTTTTTAAAATACTTGATTGTAGAAGAAAAATTGCAAGTCTTGCCGCCAGAGCAAATTACTTTAGGTAAAGCTGACCCGCGTGTTCCAAAGGTTTTGGACGACGACCAGATGAAGATTCTGTTTGATGTGCAGGATTTAAACAAGCGTTCGGGGTTGCGGGACCGCGCTATTCTGGAGGTGCTTTTTTCCACAGGACTACGGGTTTCCGAGCTTTGTAATTTAAATATTGACAGTATAAATCTTGACACAGGTGAATTTGCTGTTATTGGCAAGGGTCGCAAAGTTAGAGTTGTTTATTTAAGCCCCAGCGCCATTGATTGGTTGGGTAGATATTTGTCGACCAGAAAAGATGATTTTACTCCCCTGTTTTTACGTTATTCCGGAAAAAGAATGCAAATTGGCGACGAGATAGGAGAAAGTTTGCGATTAACTCCTAGAAGCGTTGAACGCCTGGTTAAGGGCTATGCTTTGCGTGCGGGAATTGCAGTTGACGCTACCCCACATACTTTGCGTCACACTTTTGCCACGGGACTTTTGCGCGAAGGCGCGGACTTGCGATCTGTGCAGGAGCTTTTAGGTCACTCTAACGTTGCAACCACGCAGATTTACACCCATGTGACTAATCGTCAGTTAAAAGATGTGCATAAGAAGTTTCATAAAGATGTGGTTTAGTGTTGATGCTCCGAGAAAAGGTTGAATTGGGCAATGATTTGCCGTTTTTAAACCCTTCCCCGGAGCTTGCTCATTCTGCTTTGGGAACGTTGGCGGGGGGAGCTCTCAAAACTCCCGGGCAATATACTGCAATATACCGATACGCCGTTCCTCCGCACCTGGGACATTTTCTGTCCACCAACTGCACACTGTGCACGTCGCATAAGTGGATGGAGCCGGTCAGGCGTGTGCACGGAACCCCTTTTCTGGCTTGATCCTCAGACAAGGTGCGGGAGTCCCCGCACACGGGACAAATTACCGCTGGCATATTCCCTCCTTATAATGATAGGATCGACTAACAGATATTATAGGTTTAATGCGAAGTTTTGGCAAGTTACTGTGACCGTCACAATAACACTAAAAGTGAATAAAGGTTTTACGGTGCAGATCGCTGATTCCGTGCTGGACGATTTTCTCTATGTGTAACTTAGTTCCATAGCCTTTGTGTTTTTCGAAACCATAGCAGATGTATTTATCAAGCTTTCTCAAGTCGCACATTAATTTGTCCCTAAAGACCTTAGCAATAATCGATGCAGCGGAAATTGTGATACTGACCCGATCCCCCGACACAATATTGGTTTGAATGGCTTGAGGAAAGGCTTTAATGGCAAAGGCGTCGGTTAAGATGTAATCCGGGGCAATTTTTAGCGACTTTACGGCGCCAAAAAAGGCTTTTTGTGTGCAGGCGGAAATTCCGTAAGAATCGATTTCCTTTGCTGACACTTGAAAAAAGCTGTAACAAAGGCAATTTTGAATAATAAAAGCGCTAAGCCCCGTTCGTTTTTTTGGTGATAGAAGCTTTGAATCTTTTATTTGTTTGTACGGTGACGAGATGTCGTTATTTATATACGGGGCAAAGACTTGTTTTAAGTCACTTGCCTTAAAAATTACCGCCCCCACCACCATGGGACCTGCCAACGCTCCCCTACCCACCTCGTCGACTCCGGCAATCAGCTCGACCCCTTTATCCCAAAGCGACTTTTCATACTTTAAATTATCAAAAACGGTGTGGGTAGCAACATCAACCATATTTAAATTTGAGTGCTTAGGTTAGCCAAGGTTGATTTGATTTCTTCCATGGAAATCTCAAAACCAGGCATAAAATTCACCTCTTCCCTGTAGTCTACATCGTCAAATGTATTTAACTGGATTCTAAGTAGTTTTGGGTTAAACTCGCCGTTAAAGATCTCCCGTGCTCGCATCGATATATCGGCAATAGTACATTGTTTTAAACCAAAGTACAGATCTGCGTAATCTTTCCACTTTGCCCGTTGTCCAACGGCAAAGGCTTTCATAGCGCAAAGAGTTAAAAGATCGGGCATTTTGATAATGTCGGAAGAGGAAATTTGTAAAAGGCCATTTTAATGCCATCGACCGTTAAAGTAAGTTCTTGTGTCTTCTTTACATAGATGTTGAGCGACTTTGTATACGTTCTTATTTTGGAAAGGACGGCATCGCGATCAAAATTTTCGTGAGTAAATAAGTCAAAATCAATGGATTGCCTATGACCCAAATGAAGCGTAAAAGCCGTTCCACCAACTAAGCCAAAAGACTTGTTAAAGCGTTTAATTAGCGGCAAAAGCTGTAGTTGTTTGTCGGTCAAAATTTCCCGATGCATTTTTTTTAAAAACCTCCGTAAAAAAACTTTTGATTTCTGGTCTGTAGTT
>JBBAAW010000005.1:0-48880 GCA_041658075.1 Patescibacteria group bacterium | reverse complement strand
TCCGCACTCCTTGCACTTTATCGTGTTTATTGCCGACCTCTTATAATGTGAGTTTCTTTTTATCCTCACTTTACTCTTGCTAGTTTTTCTTTTTGGGACTTGCATGGTGCTATCTAAAAGGATTTTGATCGACTTGTCAACCCTAGGCACACCATCGTTAATGGTTTGTTCTGACGAACAAGAAAACAGTAACGCTATTGTATGTTAAGGACCGGAGGAAAGCGTCGTTTGTTTGGCGACACCGATGTCCTCCGGTCAGTTTCTTGGACAAGGCCCTTACGATAGGAGAGCGGTTTTGCATTCGTAGCCGTCTCGTTCGAGGCCAGGTTGTGGGATCTTCCTCACTGAGGTGACTGAGTGTCTTTGACCCACTCCAAAGCTACTACGCCCCATTTCCACCACAAAGTTGGTGGTAGTGATTTGGACTACGTCCCCCACCTTTGGGGCTCTTTTGAGACGCAATACAACTCCGTTCCTTCTGTCGCCAAAAACCACCTTGACTGTTGGATCCAATCTCATCGTTTCTCTCCTCTTCCAGATCTGTCAGCGTACCTGGATCTGGGTGTAAGCGCACCAGGTTTTTCCGCTGCTGACGTGTACCTCGGTGATTCTGAGTGTTAGTCCCAGAACTTCCATCCTGCGCAGCACTGCCCGCGGCATGTCGACGAAGTTGGCGTTGGTGATTGTAATTTCGTCACCGACATCTGGGACTTTTTCCAGTTGCAGACCGAGTAGTCCTGC
Source organism: Patescibacteria group bacterium (assembly GCA_041658075.1). Lineage (GTDB taxonomy): Bacteria > Patescibacteriota > WWE3 > UBA101185 > UBA10185 > JBBAAW01. The sequence continues at coordinate 48,139 of JBBAAW010000005.1, read as the reverse complement.
TCCGGTCCCCATCTGCACATTAATAAGCCTGCTCATCCTAGTTCCTCCGCGCTTATTTTCACTAAGGTCGTGAATGTGGATATTATAACAATTAATCTTTGTTTTATCTAATGCGTAATTATTGTCAACAAAGTTTTGCCATATTTGCGGGTTTCTACTTGGACGGAGTCAATAAGTTCTTTGGGTAACTCAATCGATGCGATACCTGCTGACGATAAAAGAAAAAAGAGTCCATTGGGGTTTAATCTTTCCATAGCAAGTTTAATAAGATGTCTGTGGTTTGTTTCTGTGTAATAGGGGTCGGCAAAAATAATGTCGTACTTACTTTCGACGTTAGCCAAAAACTTTAGGACGTCGTCCCAAATGGGGTTAGCGCGATCCGTGAGTCCGCAGTTTTTAAGGTTTTTTTCTATGGTTTCAATAGAGTATTTTGACTCGTCTATAAAGTCGCAAAAACTAGCTCCCCTGCTTAAGGCCTCTATTCCAAGGTTCCCGCTTCCAGAAAAAAGATCAAGGCAAGTGGCGTTTTCCATTTTATCGCCGATGATGGAGAATATCGCCAATTTTACCACCTCTTTTACAGCGGTTACCCTTTTATTATTTGGCAATTGAAGCTTTTTGCCTTTTGCTATTCCTGATGTAATTCGTATCATACTAGAAAAGGCTGGATATCAGCTTGATAACCCTTTCTTTATCTTTTGAATTACTTTCGGCAATTAAAATGGTCAGTGCCGTAAGGGCCGGAGGCGTTAGTTTGTTGGTGTTTAGAATCCCCGCTTGTTTTAACACCCAAATAAAGGCAAAAGCGGCGCTTCTTTTGTTGCCATCCATAAAGGGGTGATCTTTAACCATAAAATACAAAAGGTGGGCGGATTTTTCTTCTATGCTGGGATAAAGATCCTTACCACCAAAGGATTGCATAATATTGCCCACAATTCCTGTGAGCGTTCCGGGATTTTGCTCTACACCAAAGATTTGGGTTGCTTGACTTTTAGATAATAATTCCGATTTTAAGTTTGCTAACTCCTTCTCAAGCTTCTGCGCTGTAAAATCCACGCTTTTTTTGGTTATCTGTTTCGTTTTAAGCTCGCCTTTATCGTACGCTTCCAAAGAAACCCAGGTATCTGCGTAAAGGCCTATGAGTTCGATTACATCGCCGGTATGTATAAGTTCGCTTGACGGTGACAAGAATTTTATCTCCTCTACGGTCTTTAGGAATTGCTGGCAGTTTTTAGCTATGCGACTTTTATTTACCGTGTATCCCTCCACGATATACTCTCTAAGGATTTTGGTAGCCCATTTTCTAAATAAAGTAGCTTGAACAGAGTTTACTCGGTATCCTACCGATAGAATCATATCAAGATTGAAATACTCAATTTTACGGCTGATTTCTCTTCCTCCCTCCGTTTGAACAGTTGCAATTTTTGCAACAGTTGCCCTTTTTCCTAGCTCCCCGGTTTCAAGAATATTGTTGATATGACGGGATATAACAGATTTGTCGCGACCGAAAACTGCTGCTATTTGATCCAGGCTCGCCCAGATTGTTTCGGCTTTTATGTCACTTTTTAACTCAATCGAGCCTGACCTTGTTTGATAGATAACTAATTGATTACTTTTTTTCTTCACATCCGTATTATATACCCGAAGATGGTGCGAAGACAACTAATTTTGACCTACAAATTTGCCCGCCTGTTCAATTCTTTCCCGCAAAAGCGGGTATTTTTCTAATTCAGCAAAGTATTTTTGGGCTTCCCGCTTAGCTTTTTCCAAAAGTTTCACATCATAAACGCTGGCAATTTTAAAGTTTCTTACTCCGCTTTGCATTGTACCAAAAATATCGCCCTGACCCCGCATTTTAAGATCAATTTCCGCCAGTTCCATACCGTCGTTAAGAGTTTCCATGTATTTTAGTCGCTCACGAGACTTTTGGGAACTGCCGGTGTAGATTAAGAAGCAGTATCCCTGTTGGCCAAGTCGTCCAACTCGACCTCTAAGCTGATGCAACGACGCTAAACCATATCTTTCGGCGCTTTCTATTACGATGATTGATGCTTCTGGAACATCTATTCCCACTTCTACTACGGGAGTGGATATTAAATATCTCACCTTCCCGGTTTTGAATTCTTCAATTGCCGCTTGTTTTTCTTTTGGTTTCATTCTGCCGTGAATTAGACGCATCTGATCTGCTGGTAGAATTTTTTGTAATTCTTTAAACTCTTTTTCTGCCGCTTTTACATTTACAAAGTCTTCGTTGTGTGACTGCTCAATAAACGGACAAACAATAAAAGTTTGTTGACTTTGTGTTTTTATCCACTGATAAAGCTTTTCCCGCGCTTTTCCCGTGGCGACCCTGGTTTGCACTTTTCTACCCTCTTCCGTGTGTGGCTTTAAAACTGATACATCAAGATCCCCGTACACCGTTAGCGACAAAGTTCTTGGAATGGGTGTGGCCGTCATGGAAAGTAGGTTTGGTACTATATTTTCTTTCGTCATATTTAATAGTTGACTTCTTTGTTCCACCCCAAATCGGTGCTGCTCATCTATTATTACCAGTCCGATCTTCTCGATTGTCATTTCCGAGTACAAAAGAGCGTGGGTTCCTATGGCAATGTCGAAATCTTGGGTAATATTAGTATTCTTATAGGAAGTCTTTTGAATAACTTTTGTACACGGATCAAATTTTTGAGTAATAAATGTGTTAAAAGTGTCAAAATGTTGTTGTGCTAAAATTTCCGTGGGCGCCATTAAAATAGTCTTATAGCCGTTTAAGTAACAAAGGTACGACACAATTAGACCTACCACGGTTTTCCCGCTTCCCACATCTCCTTCCAGCAACCTGTTCATGGGGGTGTCCTCGTGTAGATCGGCGATTATGCCGTCCAGCGCGCCTTTTTGCGACTCTGTGAGCTTAAAAGGCAGGCTTTGTATTAATGCGTCTATTGCATTCTTGTGGGGTTCGTACAAAATTTTACATCCGTTTTTTTCCTTTTTCCAGTCCTGCTTTCTTTGTTCCACCTTTAAAAGCTCCAAAAAAATTTCTTCAAAAGCAAATCGTTCCTTGGCTTTTTCCGCGTCACATAAAGTTTGTGGAAAATGTATATTTTTAAAACTGGTTTCGATTTCTGGAAAAGTATTCTCTGATAATATTTCCTGCGGTAAAAACTCCTTAATTCCGTCGTTCTTAAAACCAGTTACGATGTCGTTATTTCTAGAGCGGAGCCATTTGGAGGAAATTCCTGCCGTTTCAGAATAAATTCCCACCAGTCGTCCTGTGGAAAGACCTCCCTCCCCTTCTTCAAATTCCGGAGAAAAAATGCACTTTTTGTTTTTATACAGCGTAATTTTTCCGCTAATTGTGTAGTTTTTATTTTCTTTTAGTGTGTTCTTTAAATAATGCTGGTTGAACCAAATTAGACTTAGGTTACCCGTCTCGTCGATTACACTAGCCAGCGTTAATCTTTTCCCGTACGGGGTGGCAATGTTGGTTACCTTGCCGAGGAATCCGGTAATAGAAACAACATCTCCTATCATCGCATCGCGGATTCTCACTTTTCGACTGTAATCGTCATACCTAAAAGGAATGTGATACAAAAGATCGCCCATGGTTTTAATTTCTAGTTTTTCCAGAAGTTTCTCATATTTTGGTCCCACTTTATTGAGGAATCTAACCGATGTGTTTAGAAGGTCTTTTTGCATATATGGCGATTTTATCACCGTCTGCTAGGTTTAGCGATCGTGAGGTTTAGAGTATAAACGGCAAAATAGATGTGGCTATAAGAGCTAACGATGCCAGGACGATAATAGTCTTTTTATAATAATCTTTCTTTTTTGCTGTTTTGTGCATTTCTTTTATGCTCACAAGGCTATTTTAACAGGTATTGATATTTGTTTCATAGTAAATTATTATTCTGCGGTGAAAATAGTATTTTTAAATATATGGGATTGTACAAATAAAGATAATGTGAAAGAGTTTATTGAGAAACACGCACAAGATACGGATGTGTTTTGCTTGCAGGAGGCCTATGAAAAAACAAAATGGTTATGTAAAGATATACTTCTAAATTACAACATGGTTGCGGATTGTAAATATCTTTCAGACACAGACTATTTTCCCCAGGCAACGTACTTAAAAAAAGATACCAATATTCTTTTTAGTGAGACTCTATTACTCAATACACCAGGTACTGGACTGGCACTATATACACATATACAAATTAATGATAGGGACGTGCATATCTGCAATGTTCACGGAGTATCTGAACCGGGCGATAAGTTAGACAATGTAGGCAGATTACGCCAATCCCGGGAAATAATAGAGAGATTTAGGTCACTTGAAGGTATAAAAATAATCGGGGGAGATTTTAATTTAGAGCTTAATACTAAGAGCCTAAAGATGTTTGAAGAAAGCGGTTATAGAAATTTAATCAGCGAATATAAAGTCCTTACTACTAGAAATAAGTTTGTTTGGGAAAGATTTCCGGAAAGTAAGCAGTATTTCTCCGATTACGTGTTTGTTAACCGAGGATTAAAAGTGAAGGAATTTTCAGTTCCGGATGTTGAGGTTTCGGACCACCTACCAATGATACTAGTAGTTGATCTGGATCCCTCTATCTCACAGGTCTAAAAAATTCCCGCTTGCCGAATTTGTAAATAGTATCTGGACTTGTATCAACTCTCGCGTTGAAGTCAGTAACTTTTTGTCTACTTTTCACTACCCCTCCTTGCTCTTTGATAACCACTACCCCTCCCTGCTCTATAACTCTTTTTATCTCGCCCGACGAATACCTACCCTCTGTGGCGGTTTTTAGGAATTCTAGCAAGGTATTATCATCGGGTGCTTTTGACGGCGATACACTTTCCTGATTGATTTCTTTGTTTTGGACGGTTTTATTAAATTTGCTCTCTGCTTCCATCCCTGCCTTTTCTCCATGTAATATGCTTACAATTCTTTTGGCCATAAGTTTTTTGTAAATCATGGGGTTTTCTCCCTTTTCGATTGCCACTTTAATCTCCGCGATTTCTCTATCAGCAGTGTCCGTTAATAATTCCAAACCGACCAAAATGTGTGCGTCGTTATACGACATGGCTTTTCCGTACATTATCTCCGGCGTGTCTGAGAGGTTAATTCCGTTGCCTTTGGTTTTGCTCATGGTTTTGCTGTCCGGCGCATCCATCATTTTGTTAGTGCGGACAAATTTCTCTTTTCCCAAATACTCTTTTACTAAATGTCGACCCATTAGCATATTAAAGGTTTGATCCGTCCCTCCAATTTCAATGTCGACATTCATAGCCACGCTATCGTAACCCTGCATTAAGGGGTAGATGAACTCCTGCAGCTGAATCATGTTATTGTTAGCAATCCGTTTTTGGAACAAATCGCGCTCGACCATCTGTTGAACGGTGGCGTGCGACATTAATTTAATAAGGTCTTCCGGCGTTAGTTTTGATAGCCATTCGTAATTTCTCTTAAACAAAACTGGATTTTCTCCTTCAAAGTCGATAAGTTTAGAAACCTGTTTTTTCCAACCTTCCATGTTATGCTCAATTTCTACATCGGTAAGAATTTCTCTGGTAGCGTCTTTATCGGGATCGCCAACTTTTGCCGTGTAATCGCCTACCAAGAAAATAACTTCGTGACCCATTTCCTGTAGAAGCCGCAAAGCTCTAACTCCCATAGCATGACCTACGTGTAAGTATGGTCCTGTTGGGTCAAAGCCTTGATAAACTCTAAGTCGATCGCCGCTTTCTAGCTTTTTTCTAAGTTCTGACACATTTGGGTAAATGTTTGCCACTCCTCGGTTTAAAAAGCGCTCAATTTTTTCTTTGTCGATTAGTATTTTTGACATGATCTAGGTAGAATATACCATTTGAAAGGTGTTAAAATCAAAAAGTGATTAGATCGTCTTCAAGAATAAAAAGAAGAATAGCGGCATTTATTGAAAGCGTTAAGCCGTCACAGAGATCGAGTCAGGACGGTGGAGGGAGAAATGTGATTTTAGGGCGACGCAAGTATGCCAGCAAAAAACTTATGATTCTAACCTACCTCGCGTCGGCTTTCTTGGTTGGGATAGTGGGCTTTTTTGTTTTAAGTATGGTGGTTTTTGCGGTTTTTTCCTATCAACTTCCGTCGCCTGATAAACTTTTGAACCGCAGCCAGGAATTATCCACAAGAATTTTGGACCGAAACAGCAAACTGATTTACGAGGTTTATGGGGAAAAGAATCGCGAGCTGGTGCAACTTAAAGATATTTCGCAAAATTTGCAGCGCGCTACTTTGGCAACGGAAGATGCCGACTTTTATACCCACAGCGGGTTTTCTCCAAGGGGAATGTTGCGAGCGTTAAAAAATACTTTTTTTGGCGGCGACTTGCAGGGAGGTTCCACTCTTACCCAACAGGTGGTTAAAAATACTTTGCTGTCGCAGGAAAGAACAGTGACTAGAAAAATTAAAGAGTTTATTTTAGCCTTGCAATTGGAAAGTAAGTATTCTAAAGACGAGATTTTGCAGATGTACTTAAATGAAACGCCTTACGGTGGCCAGAACTACGGCGCTTTAACTTCGTCCAAAGCTTACTTTAATAAGGATCCCAAGGATTTATCGTTAGCGGAGGCAGCCTATTTGGCTGGATTACCGCAAAGTCCTTCTGTGTATTCCTATTATAGTTCCGATCCGTCTAAGGGTTTAGCACGAAAAGACTATGTTTTGTATTTAATGAATGTGCGGGGCTGGATGGGGATTGACGGGAAGAGACATTTTATTACTAACGAGGAGTATGAGAGCGCCAAAAAAGAGGAACTTAAGTTTGAGCGGGCTCACGCCTCTTTTTTGGCGCCCCACTTTGTCTTTTACGTCAAAGAGCTTCTTGCCCAAAAGTATGGTGAAGATAGAATTGAAGGCGGAGGTTTAATTGTCATTACCACACTAGATTTAGCCGTGCAGGAAATGGCAGAAAAAATTGTTAAAGAAGAAGTGGAAAAAGCTAGGAATCTTGATGTAGGAAATGGTTCCATGGTGGTAATTGATCCCAAAACTGGTCAAATTTTGGCTATGGTGGGTTCCAAGGACTACTTTGCCGATCCCGAACCCCCGGGTTGCGTGTCCGGCGCTACGGGTCCTGGGTCGTGCGTTTTTGACCCCAACCTAAACGTAACGCTTGCCCTCCGTCAACCTGGTTCCTCTATAAAGCCCATAACTTATGCCACCATGCTAACTAAGGGCTACACCGCGTCCTTCCCTTTTATGGATGTTCCCACCACTTTTGAAAACATGGCAGGTCAAAAGGTTTATAAAGCTGTAAATTATGACGGATTGTTTAGAGGTCCTATGTCGCTTAGAAAAGCTCTTGGCAACTCCTTAAACATTCCCGCTGTTAAGGCTTTAAAACTTTCTGGGATAAGCAATATGATGGAGCAGGCCAAGAAGATGGGTATTACTTCTTTTAGTCGACCGGAAGGTTACGGACTCGCGCTTACTTTAGGTGGCGGAGAAACCAAACTTTTGGAAATGACAGGCGCTTTTAGTGTTTTCCCCGCCAAAGGGATGTTTAGGCAGCCGGAAGCTGTTTTGGAGGTTCGTGATGCAGGCGGAGGGATGCTGTATAAATGGGTCGACACTGGGGGAACTCGGGCTTTAAGTGAAGAAGTAGCCTTTTTAATTTCTGATATCTTGTCTGACGATGGAGCGCGAAGCGAGGCTTTTGGTTTTGGGAGTCTGTTAAATATTCCTGGACACGAGGTGGCAGTTAAAACCGGTACCACCGATGACAAGCGCGACAACTATGCAATTGGTTTTACTCCTTATGTAGTAGCAGGAGCTTGGGTGGGCAACAACAATAACGACAAAATGAACCCCTATCTGGCCTCTGGTATTACAGGTGCTACACCTATCTACAACCGCTTCATGAAGGAATACATAAAAATGTATTACGGTAACGACAATAAAAAGCCGTTGGAAAAATTTGAGGCGTCTAAAACCGTTAAAAAAATGGAAATTGATAAGCTCACAGGGATGCTGCCCTACGGTGACGGAGAGAAGCGCCAGGAGTGGTTTGTTAACGGCACGGAGCCTACAGCGGTTAGCGATTGGTATCAAAAGCTGGAAGTTTGCAAGGTGGACGGAAAGATTGCCAACCAAGCTTGTAAAGACGCGGGAAAAACTAAAGTCAAGAACTATATTAAGATAAAAGCAGAGCTTCCGGAATGGCAGGATGAAGTCGACAAGTGGGTTTCCGAAAAGTACGGTGGGGACGACACGTACTTCCCTCCCACCACTACGTCAAAACTTGCTTTTGATGCGGATGGTAATTCTTCCGGAGGTAAAATCTCTGCTGACATCGTGGGTTTTGAGGACGGGCAGGTTGTCCCGTTAGAGTTTAGGCTTAAGGTTGACGCCTGGAGTGAGAGTGAGATTGCCCAGGTTGATATTTACATGGATGGTGATCATGTTACTACGGACAAATCCTTTCCTTACGGCTATAACTTTGTTTTTACTCCCAAGGACGCGGGCGAAAAGGAGTTTAAGATAAAAGCTCTGGATAAAAGCGGTCGAATAGCAGAGGACTCTATAAAACTAGTCATTTACGGCGGCGAAAACACCAACCCATAGTCTACTTGCTAAATTCCTATATTTATTGTAACTTGTGCTAAGGGAGGCTGTATTGAATCTTGTCTTGTGTCTTGGTACCTTGAAAATCTACACACAGAAAGGACAGCGGAAATGGACAGACGAAACTTTCGTGAGCTTCTGGAAGAACGGTGGGCTGAGGGAAAATTTGTCTGCGTGGGTCTCGACAGTGAGTTCACAAAGATTCCTGAGGCTGCACACAGGCCTGGAGTTGGAGTCGGCGTCGACCCAGCCAACACTATTGTCGCTTTCAATCGGGCAATTGTTGAGGTCACGCACGACTTGGTTTGTGCCTACAAGCCGAATGTCGCTTTCTACGAGGCGTACGGTCCCGAAGGTATGATGGCATTGCAACAGACCATCGCAGATATTCACGCCATTGCACCTGATGTTCCGGTGATTCTTGACGCCAAGCGTGGGGACATCGATAACACCAACTTGGGTTATGTGGCGGCAGCGTTTGACTACCTAGAGGCGGATGGGATTACGGTTCACCCGTATCTCGGAGCGGAATCACTTCAGAAGTTCCTCGCGTGTACAGAGAAGGGTATCTTTGTACTCTGTCTTACGTCCAATTCGGGTGCGGGAGAGTTCCAGCGTTTGATCTTGAAGAACGATGAACCACTGTATCGTTTTGTCGCCCGTCGTGTCGCAAGTGAATGGAACAAGAATAACAACTGTGGCCTCGTTGTGGGCGCTATGTACCCCGACGAGCTCAGCGAAGTTCGCGGCCTCGTTGGCGATATGCCGATCCTGATGCCGGGTGTTGGCTTTCAGCAGAAGGATGTACCACTTGAGAAGCAGGTGGAGCAGGTTGTGTCTGCGGGTAAGGACAGCCGAGGAAGAGGCATGGTTGTCAATTCGTCACGGGGCATCATTTTTGCTTTGAAGGGTGCGGATTTTGCAGAAGCCGCCCGGCGCGAGACGCAAAGGCTCCATGATCTCATCAATCGGTTTAGATAGGGAAAGGCCTGTCGGCTCGGCAGAAATCAGGCTGAGCCCGTAGGAAAGCGGCCATTTGAGGTCTCACGAATCTGTGGGGCTTTGGATGGTCGCCTTTGTTGTTTTCTATTTTGCTACTCTCGGATACTAACGTCGGAGGTTTTCTTTAACTTAAAAATAGCGGTGTCGATTATTTCTAAAGCCGTCTCTGATTTAACTTCAGGTTTAAAATGTGTCTTGATAAGTACAGACCTTTTATTGTCGCCAAGTTCCTTTCCTGTATATTCCTCCAAAAATTCCACTTTAATCACATCGGGGCTTGCGGATTTTACAGCGTCTATAATATTACCTACAGGCAAGCTTTTTGGAATGACTAAGGAGGTTTCTATGGAGTTTGGGCTTTGAATATCGGAAACTACTCGGTCCACATGTTTTTGCTCTGCTAGTAACTTCTCAGTAAATAAAGTAAAACCATTATACCGAATCGTTCCCATAACTCTGTCACCCTTTAAAAGAGTAGCTTCTTGGGCATTATCGGAGTTTTTGTAGGAGAGGTTGTTCATTCCGATGTTTTTAAATAAGGTATTTAAAAGCGAGGAGGTTTTTTTATGCAATTCTTTAGGACTTTTATCTTTGTCAAACAATAAGCATTCCAAAACTCGCGTTTCTGTGTAAGTTTTATAATCTTTTTTATCACCTTTTTGCGTATAAACTTTGCCGACTTCGAAAAGTAATCCGGAGTTAATTTGATTCTTGGTGTAATTTGGCATTATTTCTTTTAGGGTTTGGGCGATTTGTGTTCTCAACGCATTTTTTTGTGAATTCTGCGAGTTCTCAAGCACAATCTGATTTCCCTCGGACTTCTCGTTACGGGAAACCAATGGATCTGTGATGTGTTCATGAGCCCCGAGCTGTACTAAGGCGTCACGCAGAGTTTCCTCAAATTTATAAATTTCCGGTGTAATATCTTTTGGCGGGGCGCTTTGAATTTGCGCCGAGGGGATTTTTGCATAACCGTTTATTCTCAAAATATCCGATATAATATCGTCCTCCACCTCAACATCCGTTCTAAAATACGGTACGACGACCTTAAAACCTTCTGTATCTTGGCTCACGATCCGATAACCCAGTCTGGTTAATATATCGGCAACATTCTCGTCCGATACATTAAAGTCCGCCAGTTTAAGCACACGGGATTTTCTCAGACTCATCTCTTTTGGTTTATATTCCTTTGGGTTCCAATCGATATTTTGATAGTAATCCCCTCCTGTCAGTTCCAGTATAAGATAAGTAGCCCTTTCTATGGCGTACTGTGTAAGATTGGGGTGTAAGAACTTATCGTATCTTAGAACCGTTTCGTTCTGTATTTTTAACTTTCTAGAAACTTTTCTAATAATATTTTGGTTGTAGTTTCCTGCATCTAAAATTATATCTGTAGTCTTTTCATCCACTCCGGTTTCTTTACCTCCTACAATCCCTCCGAGTACAGTTACTACCCCATCTTGAGTGAGAACAAAAGCTTCTGGGTACAAAGTTATCTCGTCTCCAAGAAATGTACACAATGTTTCCTCATTATGGGCTTTTCTTATTACTATCTCTTTGTCTCCTGAAGAATTTTTCCTAAATTTTGCTAAATCCTGGGCGTGCATGGGTTGACCGAGTTCCACCATTACATAATTAGTTATGTCTACGATATTGTTAATGGATGGAATTCCGTATTCTTCTAATCTGTTTCTTAACCATTCCGGCGATGTTTTCACCTTAATGTTTCTAAAAACTCGTGTATTAAAACGATTTACTACATCGGGACACTCAACTTTAATATCTACGATTTGGTTAGCCTGCGGTTTCTTACCTTCCTTAGTGTAAATTGGCGGTAGTTTTAAGTCGACTTTAAGATAGGCTGCCAAATCCCGTGCGCAACCTAAAATGGAAAGCCAATCAGACCTATCAAAACGATGTTCAAGATCAAAAACCTTACCGTCAAAGGGTTTGTCGGTCATTAAACCAATTTGTGTAAAGGCATCGCCAATCTCTTTTATCGACAAATTATCAAGACTCACATATTCTTTTAGCCAACCCAAAGGAATTCTCATAGGTACGCTAAGCCCCCATATAATTTTCTAATGTCGCTAATGCCAAATTTTGCCATCACTAGGCGATCCAAGCCCATGCCCCAAGCAAAGCCTGTGTAAACTTCCGGATCAATCCCGCTCGTTTTTAAGGTATTGTAATGGATCATCCCACATCCTAAAACCTCCATCCACCCTCTTTGTTTACATACGGCGCAACCTAAACCACTGCAGAATCGGCATTTAACATCCACGCCCATCCCCGGAGAAACTTCCGGATAGTACTTGTATCTAAATCTAAGCTCTATACTAACATCCTCAAATAGATACTGATGGAACTTCTCCATAATCCATTTTAGATTTTGAATGGTTATTCCTTTGTCGACCACAAAACCCTGATATTGATGGAAGAAAGACGAGTTTGTGAGATTGGCCGTTTCGTTTCTGTAGCACTTGCCGGGAACTACAACTCTAATGGGGGGCTTATAGTTTTCCAAAACCCGTGACTCTATGGAAGATGTGTGCGTCCGAAGTAAAATATCCGGTTCGTTAACAAATAAAGTGTCTTGTAAATCTGTGGCGGGGTGCCCTTCCGGTAAGTTAAGTCGCCTAAAATTGTATTCGGCGGTTTCAATTTCCGGCCCTTCGCCAATAGAAAAGCCGTAATATCTAAAAAAGTCGTTCATCTGCCTTATTATCTGTGTTGTTGGATGCAAGTACCCCGTGTTGACCGATGGGTACGGAATCGTTAAATCAATGTCCGCGTCCAAAATTTGCACTTGCTGATAATTTTGTCGACCCTTCTCAATGCTTTCTTCAATGTACTTTTTAAGCTCGTTTAACTTCGGTCCCAACTCCTTTTTTTCATCGGGTGAAAAAGTTGGAAGCTCCTTCATTTTTTGAGTTACCAGTCCGTGGGTTTTGGAAAGATATTTAAGGTAAAGCTCGTCAAAAGCTCCTGTTTTTACCGCTTCTTCCAAGTCGACACTAAATTGCTCCGCTAAATCTATGTTTGACATACTTTCTCGATTATACTATAATTAACACATCACCATGAGAGGACTACCAAAGGGTTTCGTTCCGCGGGAATGCCTCTCGTTATTTTTTCTTTTTATCCTCTACCATTTTCCTGAAGAGACTGATTACTGATATATAAGAGCTGTATTTTCTTAATAACGAGGAGTACTTTTGATTAGGAGTTATGATCTTAAGTAACCTGTTTTTCTTTTGTAGATACTCTACAAGGCAGTAAAAATCCCCGTCTCCTGATACTATAACGGCCTTGCTGTAGTTTGGAATTTCGATCATACAGTACAGCACGAGCTCAGCATCCACATTTCCTTTAGTGGTTACTTCCCCGATGACGGTTTTCTCAACAGTGGGTTTGAAAATCAAAGTAAATCCGCTACTTTTTAAATAATCATATAAAGGCTGTTTGTCTGGAATATACCCTATAAACAGAAAAGCTTTTTGCACACCGTATTTGTCTTTGAGGTGAATTCTGAATTTCCTAAAGTCCAGTACCCATCCCTGCGATCTAACCCCAAGATTAAGGTTTTGACTGTCGATAAAGGCGTAAATGGGTTTCTGCATTTATTTTAATTTAAGTGGGGCTTTACAACATCCAAAACCGTTTTAAACCCATCCATATCTGAGTAGGCTAGCTCTGAGAGTGATTTCCTATCCAATATTACGCCAGATTTTTTAAGTCCGGCAATAAACCTGCTGTACATTATTTTTTCGGCGGATAAAGCTCCGTTAAGTCTGGCAATCCAAAGTCGTCTAAAATCGCGTCGTCTTATTTTTCTACCGCCAAAGGCATGCTCTCCGGATCTAACAACAGCTTCGTTGGCCTTTTTAAGAAGTTTGCTACGTGCACCTCTATAACCTCGCGCCAAACCTAACAACTTTACTTTTCTTCTGTGACCTCGCGGTCCGCCTTTAATTCTCATATGTTTTTACCGTACTTTCCAAGCATTTTTTTAAATCTGCCTTTAATTTTTTTACTCTTTAACTGGCTTCCCGCACGATGCCTTTGTTTTTGACCTACCCCCTTATTAACCTTTAAATGTTTCAGTCCAACCTTACCTGTTCGCACAACACCGTTCTTACTAATTTTAATTCTTCTTAATAATGTTTTTCTTGTTTTTAGTTTAGGCATAACATCGTCATTTCTTAACAAAAATTACCGAAATTGTATTTCCCATCCTTTTTGGTTCCGACTCCACTTTGGCAAAAGGCGCCATTTGAACCACAAAGTCCTTAATCTTTTCCTCTGCTACCTTTGGAAACATTGCTTGACGACCTTTCATCATCAAGCTCACTTTAACCACATTTCCTGCTTCTATAAACCCCACCGCTCTGTTTATTCTTTGTTGCACATCACCGGCGCTTATGGTCGTGCTTAGCCTTAACTCTTTAAGTTCGGTCTGTTTTGACTTTCCTTTAGCCTCGCTCGCTTTTTTGCGTTCCGAATACAAAAATTTGTTAAAGTCAATAATTTTTGCCACCGGTGGATTAGCGCTTTCTGTAATTACTACCACATCCAGCTCTTTTTCCTGTGCTAACTGCAAAGCTTGCCGAGTTTCCATTACCCCAAGATTTTCCCCCGTTGCTAAGATGACCCTTAATTGCGGACATCTTATTCTATGATTAATTTGGTAATTTCTCTCTATAGAGCGCAGGTTACCACAAATCCAGCCCTTTGGTCAAATATTTCTGGGCGACTCTTTGGGTAAACTCCTCTGTTTTTATCATTCCCAGTGTTTTTCCGTCTCTAAGTCGTACATTAACTGCCCCTTCCGATTCTTCTTTAGCGCCCACCACCAGCATATAAGGCACTTTCTTCATTTGCGCGTCGCGAATTTTTGCCTGCATCATCTCGTCCCTTTCATCTACCTCCACGCGGATGTTTTGCTGTTTTAATATTTTCGACACTTTTTGGGCATATTCGTTATTTTTTTCTGAAATAGGAATTATAGCGACTTGAACTGGTGCTAGCCATACTGGGAAAGCCCCTCCAAAGTGTTCAATAAGTGTACCAACAAACCTCTCCATAGAGCCTAAGAGCGTTCTGTGTAGCATGATCGGTGCTACTTCTTTTCCGTTTTGATCTATATAGGCCATACCAAAGCGCGCGGGAAGGTTCATATCGAGCTGAATAGTCGTCCCTTGCCACTCCCTGCCTATCACATCAACGGCCTTAAGATCTATAGCCGGTCCGTAGAATTTTGCACCTCCAACGTCTTTCTTAAACTCTATATTTCGTTTTACAAGTATTTCTTCCAAGGTTTTTTCTGCTAATTGCCAAACTCTTTCTTCGCCAACATATTTTGATTTGTTTTCGGGGTCACGCATTGAGAGGTAGACATTCAATTTATCAAAACCTAAGATTCTATTGATCTCGAGCCCAAAATCCAGGATAGAGTTTACTTCTTCCACAAACTGATCCTCACGACAAATTATGTGGGCATCATCTTGTGTGAAACCTCTAACCCTTAACATTCCGTGCAAAACCCCCGATTCCTCGTATCGATAAACACTTCCTAGTTCGCACCATCGGATAGGTAACTCTCTGTAGCTTCTTGGTCGTGATTTATAAATACGTACGTGAAACGGACAATTCATGGGTTTAACGTAATAAGTTGTTTGTTCGTCCTCCGATTTTGAGCCCATAGACATTTGGGGGTACATCCCTTCTTTAAAAAAGTCTAAATGACCAGATGTTTGCCAAAGGCTAGCCAGCCCTACATGTGGCGTATAAACATATTCGTAGCCACGTTTTCTGTGTTCTTGTCGCCAATACAGTTCTATTTCTTCCCTTACAACAGAGAGCTTTGGATGCCAAAGAATCAAACCCGGTCCCACATACTCGTCAATAGAAAACAGATCGAGTTCCTTCCCAAGTTTTCTGTGGTCGCGCTTTTTAGCTTCTTCCAAGTTGTGTAGGTATGCGTCCAAAGCTTCTTTAGAATCAAAGGCCGCTCCGTAAATTCTTTGAAGCATCTTGTTTTTTTCATCGCCTTTATAGTAAGCTCCAGCAACGGAAAGTAATTTAAAGGCTTTAATTCTCCCGGTCGATTCAACATGGGGTCCTGCGCAAAGGTCCACGTCGTAATAAGGGCTTTCCGGTGTCCCCGTAACATATGTCGATACTTTTTCCCCGCGAGACTCAATTTCTTTAATGTTCTCTAGCTTATACCAGTTGTCGCCAAATTCTTTTTTTGCTTTTTCTACACTCACTTCTTTCTTAACTATCGGAAGGTTGGCGTCAATCATCTTTTGCATTTCTGCCTCGATTTTTGGTAGGTCGTCGGGTGAAATTTTATAGTCTAAATCAAAGTCAAAATAGAATCCATCTTCAATAGGCGGACCCATTACTTTCTTTAGGTCGGGATAAAGCCGTTGCATTACGCAATGTAGAACATGTTCTGCGCTGTGCCGTAACGGCATTAGTGGGTCATTTTTTAATTCATTTTTAATCTTGGACATAGTTCTATTTGAATTTTACACTAATTTTTGGATTTTACGATCCTTGCGGGGTTGCCGGCAATAACAACATCGTTGGGAAAACTTTTTGTGACCACCGCTCTAAATCCCACTACTGAATTATCACCAATTTTACTTCCCTTTAGCAAAACGGACTGTCCGCATAGCCAGACATTGTTTCCAACCGTTACAGGCTTGCTCCTTGGGTTGTTATAAAGGATATGAGAAGGGTCGCGAAATTCATGAAAGTCCGTGTCCATAATGATCGAACTACCGGCTAGGCAGTTGTTCCCCAGACTCACTTTTTCAAGACAGTGAATGGTAATACCATTTAACCTACTGCCCTCCCCTATTCTGCTTTCTGCTTTGTCGCTATACAAAAAGAATTTGTTTGATTCTTCGTGCGCCCATAAATTACAGCCATCACCGACGATTAGTTTTCCCTGTCCTCTTAATTTAAATTTGTGGTTGATTAAGAGACCATTGCCAAAACTAACGTGTTTGCCGTGCAGCATTTTGTAATAAACAATAAACATTTTACTTATAATTTGTGCAACTTTTTGTTTCATTTCTGAAAGAAAAACTTTTCTGCTAGTATTATCGCATGATTATTAATGTTTTCAAGCCGAAGGCTTGGACAAGCAACGACGTGGTGCAGAAAATCAAGCATGCGTGTGGGTTTAAAAAGGTTGGACACGCGGGGACGCTGGATCCTTTGGCGGAAGGGGTGCTATTAGTCTTAACAGACGGCGATACCAAAAGACAGGACGAATTTATGAATTTAAAAAAAGAGTATTTAGTTAAAGTTGTCTTTGGGTATGAATCGGATTCGCACGACCTGGGGACACCACTTAGGATTTGCGGTAAAGACGTCGGTGACAATTTGTCCCGAGAAGCATTAAGTACGGCGCTAGTTAAATATATCGGAAGAATTCAACAGCAGGTGCCAGCCTACTCCGCAGTTCATGTTAAAGGTCAGAGACTTTACAAAGTCGCAAAAGAAGACTCATCGACCATTTTATCCTTGCCTTACAAAGAAATAGAGATACTTGATATAAATATTTGTTCATTTACAAATAATGAGCAATTAAATTACCCATTTTGTACAACAGCGGAATTACGAATCAGTTGTGGGAAAGGCACGTACATTAGGTCCTTGGTACGGGATTTAGGGAAAGATTTGGGTTGCGGTGCTGTTGCCATGTCGCTTATTAGGACAAAAATCGGAGAGTACAATATCGAAGGTAGTTTAACCTTGGATAAAGTTCTTCTTGAACATCTCAAATCTTAACTGCTTTTCCAGTTGGATAAGCTCTGTCGGGTCAAGATTAGAGGATTTATGTCCCTTAGCATTCTTTAAGGCTTCTTCAATTTCTTCCTTAACAAGTTCGTCAGACGCCACACCGTCTTCTGCTAATATAGTTAGTTTATTATTGGCAAAACTCGCTGTACCTCCGTTTATAAGCATCTCTTTGATATCGTTGTTGACAGGCTTAAGAAATACCTGCCCCATGTCTAGGAGCGTAATTAGATTTGAGTGGTTTGGTAGAATGGTTATTTGACCTGTGGATGTGGGAAGTGTGATACTAGTACAATCTGCGTTGTACAACATTTTAGTTTGAGAAATGATCTTTACTTTTATGATGTTCGATTGTGTTGCCATGACGGTTTTGCCTAAACCAGCGAACCCTTCATATAAAAATCGCTTTCTGGTAAATGATCGAGCTCACCGCTTAAAATCTTAGAAAAGCTTTCCACGGTTTGTTCGGTTGTAACGTACTCTCCCTTGGAACCGGTAAATTGTTCCGCTACATGAAAAGGTTGTGTTAAAAACTTTTGCACGCGGCGCGCTCGGGCAACTACAAGCTTGTCCTCATTAGAAAGCTCTTCAATGCCCAAAATGGCAATAATGTCTTGAAGCTCTTTATATCTTTGCAGAATTCTTTGGACTTCTCGGGCAATATTATAGTGTTGTTCTCCTACGATGTGAGGTTGTAAGGCTACCGAGGTTGATGCAAGAGGATCTACGGCAGGATACAACGCTTGCTCTGCTAAAGATCGCTCTAAAACCAATGTGGAGTCCAAGTGGGCAAATGTGGTGGCAGGAGCGGGATCAGTGTAGTCGTCGGCGGGAACATAGACGGCTTGGATCGAGGTTATTGATCCTGCGGAGGTGGAAGCGATTCTTTCTTGTAGATAGCCTAATTCGTCGGCAAGAGTTGGCTGATAGCCCACAGCGGAAGGCATGCGTCCTAAAACGGCAGAAACCTCCGAGCCCGCCTGTGAAAACCTAAAGATATTATCGATAAATAAAAGAACGTCCTTGTTCATAGAGTCGCGTAGGTACTCTGCCATAGTTAAAGCGCTTAAAGCCACTCTCAAACGCACACCTGGGGGCTCGTTCATCTGTCCAAAAACTAAAGCCGTTTTGTCAATAACTTTGCTTTCCACCATTTCTCCATAAAGTTGAGTTCCTTCACGTGTTCGCTCCCCTACTCCCGCAAAAACCGAAAATCCGGAATGAACGGCTGCCAAGTTATATATAAGTTCTTGAATGACCACGGTTTTACCCACTCCCGCACCGCCAAAAGCCCCTATCTTACCGCCTTTTACAAACGGGCAGATAAGATCAATTACTTTTATGCCTGTCTCAAAGACTTCCACTTTGGTGGAAAGTTCTGCCATTTGAGGCGGGGCGTTGTGGATGGATTGTTTCTTTACATCTCCGTTTGACCCTAAAGAACCTTTATTATCAATGGGATCCCCTAAAACATTAAACATTCTGCCTAAGGTTTCCGGACCGACCGGAACTATAACAGTGTTGCCTGTAGAGATTACTTCCATACCCCTTCTTAATCCTTCCGTAGCACCCAAAGCGATGCACCGGGCAACATTATTTCCCAGGTGTTGTTCCACTTCCAAAACCAGCTCTCTTGAATTGCCCACTGCAACTTTTAACGCCGTATAAATCGGCGGTAGATCTTCCCGCATTTTAAAGCGAACATCCACCACCACGCCTATAACTCTGGAAACCATACCTGTAATTGTCACAAAGCACCTCCTGCTGAAACCTCCACAACTTGTTGTGTAATTTGCGCCTGCCTGCTTTTGTTGTATCTAAGAGTTAAATCTTGCGACATCCCCAGAGCGTTGTCCGTGGCGTTTTTCATGGAAATCATTCGCGCGGAGTGTTCGGAAGCGTTAGATGATAAAATGGCGCCAATAAGCTGTTTTTCAAAGTACTCGTTTAGAAGGTAGGTTAAAAGTTCTCTTTGATTCGGCTCCATGGCAGTATTTTCCAAGCTAGTCGCCTGCTTTTTGGTGTCGACCATAAAATTTATTGGAAGTAACGGTTCAAAAATTACACCCTGCCTTGTTGCCGATTCAAATTTTGTGTAACAGAGATAGACAAGATTGTATTGACCATCAAAAAACCTATCTTTTACCGCTTTATATATAGCCGACATGTTTGATGGGCCGGGTTTTACAATTTCTTTAGCAAAGTGAAGATCGTTTTTGACCCCAAGCGACGACGCAAGTTTTATTCCCAACTTGTGGATACTAACAAGCGACACTTCTGCGGCGGGATATTTTAGCTTTATTTCCTGTATTCCGCGATAAATTTCTCCTAGTTGTTTAGCTACTAAACTTCCCACAAAACCCTTGGTGGGAGCTACAGCAACTATGGCTACTTTTTTAATTTCCTTTGACGATTTGGTAAGCGGACTTTCAAAACCTTCCAACCCCCCTATTTTTGAAACTAGCCCACTAATTTCTTGCGAGTACGGAAAGCTTTCTTGCCAAAGTTTAATAGATTTCTTCATACGCGACGCGGAAATCATTTGCATGGTTTTTGTAACCTTGGCAATGTTTTTTACTGTTTTTATTCTATTTCTAATTTCTTTATCTTTTGCCATAATTAGGTAATCCTTGTACAATAGTATCGTCCTGCGTGTATCCTCCACAGTCTTGGTGGTCCAGCAAAATAATGTTATCTGGATTGTGCAAGTTTTCGAGCGGTTTTACTAAGTCTCTGAAACATCCGGCTAAAGAAATAATATCGCTTTCGCCCAGCATGTTCCTAGATTTGATAAAGTCCGAATAGGCTTTTTGCAGTCTAAAATCTATACAAGTTATGATGCAGTTTTTAGCCCTGTGCATTAATGAACGATTCCTTCCATTTCTTTTTTAATTTTATTGATCTCTTGTTCTGTAAGCTTTCTTTTTTCCGTTACTGCGAGTATTACTGTTTCTCTTGACTCTTTCAGGGTACTTAAAAGTCGTTCAGTAACCTCTTTTGTTTTTGCGACTTCTTGTTGGTCCAAAACGCCTTCTGTAATAGAAAGTATCAACAAAACCTGATCTTCTAGGCTTAAGGGCTCGCTTTGATCTTGTTTGAGCGTTTCCATAAGACGTGCTCCTCTGTCAAGTTTCTTCTTGGTTTCCTCATCTAGATCCGAGCCAAATTGGGAAAAGGCCTTTAACTCCCTGTACTGTGCTAATTCCAACTTTAATTTCCCTGCTACTTGTTTCATGGTTCTTACTTGAGCGTCGCCGCCTACTCTGGAAACCGACGCGCCAATATCTACAGCCGGCCGTTGCCCCATATTAAAAGTGTCCTTGTCCAAAAATATCTGGCCATCCGTAATGGAGATAATGTTGGTAGGAATGTAGGCAGAAAGATCCCCTGCTTGGGTTTCCACGATAGGTAGAGCTGTTAAAGTTCCTCCACCAAGTTCCTTGTTAAACTGCAAAGCCCTTTCTAAGAGCTTGGAGTGAATGTAGAAAATGTCGCCCGGGTAAGCTTCCCTTCCAGGTGGACGGCGCAATAATAGCGAAAGTTCTCTGTAGGCCCATGCGTGTTTTGTTAAATCGTCGTAAATTACTAGGGCATTTTTCCCTTGTTGAGCAAAATATTCGCCAATAGCACAGCCCGCGTAAGTGGCAATATATTGCATAGATGCAGGGTCCGCTGCATTTGCGCAGACAACAGTGGTATATTTTAGCGCTTCGGCTTTTTCTAGTTGACTAATGGTTTGTGCTAATTTAGCGTTTTTTTGCCCTACTGACACGTAGATACAATAAACGTCTTTTCCTTTTTGATTTATGATTGTGTCTACGCAGATAGCAGACTTGCCTGTTTGTCGATCGCCAATAATGAGCTCCCTTTGGCCTCTGCCAATAGGAATAGTTGCATCTATGGCAAGTATTCCTGTCTGCAAAGGTACGCTAACGTTGGTTCTATCCAGAACGCCGGGGGCCAATTTTTCTAAGGGCATAGGTTTTCCATTTGGGCAGGCTGGTTCGCTTGAGTTATATAAATTTCCTAACGCGTCTACTGTTTTTCCTAGAATTCTCTCGTCAACATTTATTGAGAGTAAAGTCCCGTGTGTTTCTACTAGATCCCCCTCTTTAACCTTTAAATAATTGCCTAGAACCACAATTCCCACTAAATCCTCATCCAAATTAAGTGCCAGACCCTTTACTGCCCCTTCGTTAGTTTTAATAAGGACAGTTTCATTGTATCCTACGTCAGAGAGACCCTCTGCAAAGACTACCCCATCCTTAACTTGTTGAATTGTTCCTGTGTTTTTAAAGTTCATAAGGTAAGGTCTCTAATTTTAGCAACAACAGACTCATCAAAAACGTTATCTCCTACTCTAACTTTAATACCTCCAATAATTTTTGGGTCAATTTCATATAAAAAACAGATTTTATTCCCTACGTTGTCGTTTATATATTTCTCTACTTTGATCTTTTGGGCCTGAGTTAAATTCTTTGCTGTAGTGACTTCTGCCAGGGTTAGCCACTTATTTTTAATATCCCTGTAAATGTCCACTGTTTGGTCGAGTGGTGCATTTTCAACAAACTTTAAGATTTCAAAAACCTTCTCCACTAGGTCGGAGTTATTATCAAGGGAAATTTTATACAGTCTTCCCGCCGATTCCATGGCTTTGATGCTATATGTATTCATGACTTTACTGTTACCTCCTCCAGCACCTTAGCATCAAAGTCAATTTTATCTGCCTGGGACGAGAGAATTATGGTAAGTGATTCTTTAACCGATTTTTCCAAGTTTTCTCTAAAGTCGGCCAGCATTTTTTCTTTTTCTACCGTTAAAACCCCTTGAGCTTTAACGATAATTTCCCCCGCATCGATCTGAGCTTTTTCTAGGATTTTTTTAGCTTGATCGTTGGCTTGATGTTTAGAGTCGTTAACAATTTTATGCGACTCCTCTTTGGCATTTTCTATAATTTTGGCAAACTCTTCTTTTGCTTTTTCGAGTGCGTGTTTAGTTTCCTCTGACCTTTTATCTGCTTCCATAAGTTTTGCCTCTCTCTTTGTAATCACCGCACCGATCTTTTTAAGAACCAGAAAATGCATTAACACAAAGAACACCCCAAACACCAGAGTATTAATAATAAAGCTTTGTAGATTAAGTCCCAGGTTTTCCATACTAAACAAATTTAATAATTAAGGCCACAACCAAGGCGTAAATGGCAATAGCTTCCGCAAAAGCGATACCTAAAATCATAAGGGTTCTAATCTTACCTTCTGCTTCAGGATTCCTTCCTATAGCGTTTAACGCTCCATTTGCCAATAGTCCAATTCCAATTCCCGGACCGAGGGAGCCAAGCCCAATTGCTAAGGCCATAGCAATATACTTTAATCCTTCTGAATCCATGTTTTCCTTTCTGTCTTAAAGACAAGTAAATTAATGTTCGTGTGACACTGCCACACTAATAAAAACCGTAGTCAGTAAAAAGAATACCAAAGCTTGTATTAATCCAACAAATATTTCCAGTCCAAAAAAGGGCAAAGTAAAAACGCCGTAGGTTAAAGATGTTATGACCGCAAGCAAAACCTCGCCCGCAAACACATTTCCAAAGAGCCTAAAGGAAAAGGAAAGAACCTTTCCGATTTCCGAGATTAATTCTAGCACGCCCACTACAAAGTCAATAGGAGTTTTAATATTTATATACTTGGTAAGATACTTTAGTCCGCCAAAGGAAACACCAAGAGCATTAGTTATTAAGACGGAGATTACAGCCAGCGAGGCGGTAACAGAAAGATCCGAGGTTGGTGCTCTAAAGATGGGAATTGTGCGTCCGTGGGTGTGCAACATGACCGAGCTTACAAAAGGCAAAAGTCCAAACCAGTTTGACACTAAAATGTAAATAAAGATACAAAATAACAAGGAAAAGAGTACGGAGTTTTTATATTCCTTGTGCATAATTCCGCTGTAAAGATCGCCAATAAAGGTATAGATATACTCAAAAATTACCTGAAACGCGCCCGATGGAATTAATTTAAAACTGTTCGACTTGAGTATAAATATCGCTAGAAGCGTAATTACAACTAAAACAGAGGAAAATATTGTGTTGGTTATGGTTACACCAAGCAGATTAAATAAGGGTTCGGCTTTTAAACTTATCTCATGCACAATATTACTCTACTATATCTTAAGGGTTTTTTCCAAAATAATAGAAATAAGGTCGTGGCTTCGTTCTCTGGTTAAAAGTCGAACAGGAAAAGTAAGGTCAAAAAACAAAAGCGTAACACTTGCGGTAGCCATGGATAAAAGTTTAAGACGTGGAAACATTATAAACACAATAATGAGCGCGGTGGTAAAGGAAATAAACCTTACCAGATCGTCTTTTGATTCGGCAAAAGCCAGTCGCATTGATTTTTTTACATTCTGATATCTCTGTTTATCTGTCGAATTATTTTGAGGCTCTGCTTCTAGCCAGCTAAGATAATATTTTCTGGAAGAATAAATAATTTTTAGAGTGTTTCTTACAACTTCTATTACAATAGCGACGGCTATTATGATAAGGGTAATTTTGGCATCGTTAAGTTTAAAGCCCCTAAGCATAAGATCGTAATCGCCAACTTGCGCGCGAAGTGGAACATTTAGGTCTGGAGGGACATAGAAAAGATGCGTTGAGTCCATGGTCAAAAAGAAGACAAAAAGTATAACTTCAAAGGAGTTGATAAAGGCTCTGTTAACTTTTTTACCAAACTCAGATCGCCAACCGGTTTTAGTCAAATTGTCCCGCCCGGGAAGATTTATATAGCTTAATAGGCCTATGCCTGCTACGGAGATAAAAACGGTTAGTGCGGTAACATCAAAACTTTTTCCTACCAATTTGTAGAGGTAAAGTGTACCAAGATAAAGAGAGATGGCCAGAATATAGGAAAAAAGTGGGGCTAAGTTAAGAAGCGCCTCTTTGACTTTCCCCCAGAAAAGCTTAAAAACTTGTTTGATAAAGTCGATAAGGTCCATAACTGAGAAAGACCCCTCCATAAAAATTTCTAATAATTGACCCACCTCTTTTTTCATGCCCAGAATTGCCATAACGCCCATGGCAACAAATATGGTGGCAACGCTTAAAGAGACGAACCAAAGAATGTTTAACACGATTTTAGTAGCAAAAGGATAGGCCATATTTCCTACGGTCAATAAGAGGGCAAAGGCTATAAGAAGCGACAAGATTAAACGCGATTTTCTTATCATAAGTGATTATGGTGGGCCCCACAGGATTCGAACCTGTGACCTCTTCAATGTCACTGAAGCGCTCTAACCAGCTGAGCTAGGAGCCCCCATGTGTAGGTAACAAATCGCGTTATTTTTTGGCGACTTCCCCTTTTTGGGATTCGTAAATTTTATCGATCAAACCATATTCAAGCGACTGTTGGGCGTCCATCCAGTTGTCTCTGTCCATATCCTTTTTAATAACTTCGATGTCTTTTCCCGACGCGTCGCTCAAAACCTTAGCTAGTTGATCCCTTACTTTAACCATTTGCTTGGCATAAATGTCAACATCGCTAGTTTGACCTTCAATACCGCCTAAATTCTGATGTATAAGCATGTAAGAATTAGGCAAGCAAAACCTACTTCCTTTTGAACCAGCGCACATAAGTATGGAACCCATAGAAGCGGCAAGCCCTACATTTATGGTGGTTATGGGGTTTTTCACATACTTTAATGTGTCGTACATGGCCATTCCGGCATATACTTCCCCTCCGGGTGTATTTATATAAACGCTAATGTTTCTTTTGTCATCCTGACTTTCCAAAAATAGCACCTGGGCAATAAAGGTGTTTGCAACAGCAAGATCAATTGGTCCTGTAACAAAGACAATAAAGTCTTTTAGTAGGCGGGAATAAATATCGTATGACCGCTCGTATCCGTTAGGATCTTTTTCTATCACTATCGGGACTAAAATGTTATTTTTTATCATCGCTTTCCTCCTTTGTTTTATCGTTCGCCTTGATATTGTGATCCTCATCGTGCGAACTCAACCTCCAAATAACTTTATTCTTAGCAATTATAGCTTTTATATAGGCTTTTTGGTACTCGTCCTTGCTATACTGTTCTTTTAGCTTAGCGTCGCCCATGGCGTTTAGCGTTTGTTCAACTTCCGCGTCTGTTGCCTCCACTCCTTCTTTTGTCACCACTTCAATTAGCGCCAGCTCTCCCGCAATGTTTTTTTGGGCAATTTGCGCATACTCTGTCTTAAGGCCTTCGGCTGTTTTGTTTTGCGACTTTAAATACGCTTCCATGTCAAGCTTTATGGCTTGAACTTGGTTTACCAGTCGGGAAAGCATTTTATTAACCTCGTCTTCAATTAAAAGGTCAGAAATTTCCGCCGTGGTTACAGAGATTACAGCTTCAATTACTTCATTAGGCGATAGGTGAATACGATCATGTGTGGGTCCACTGTCGACTTTGGTATCGCTCGATCTGTCATTCTGAGTGTTGCCGTTAGCAGTCTGTTCTTTGTTTTCCGCCTCCCTTTTTTTGTCGTACAGGTCCTTTATAGCTTTTTTATAGTCGCCTACTGTAACCATGGGATGTACAGCGGTTGTAGCAGTGAAAGTAAAATCTTTTTCCGCGTCAAATTCATTCACCTCGATCTTGGGAGCAATCACAGGTATAAGTTTTTGTTCCTCCACTGCCTGCGGGTAGTAGGTTTTTATAAGGTCAGACATAGTTTCCGATTGTACTTTGTGGGCATCTACCTTTTGCTTGACCAGTTCGGCTGGCGCGTGGCCTTTTCTGAAGCCGTCAATTTCAGTGTTTTTTATAATGTCGTTCCAAATTTTTTCCTGTGACTTTTTTATCTCTTCCACACCTAGCGTAATGACGAGTTTTACTGTATTCTTAGGCAAATTTTGCAGAACGACTTTCATAGTAAGGTATTTTATCACACTTTTCGGTCCGTCTTCCCTTTCTTAAACTCGTATTAAAGTGGTCAGATTCGCAGTAGCTCTAGTATATACCTTGGGTGTAAAGTTCGACCACTCTTGAAACAAATTCATTATAAATCTTAAAAGCTGCATTAAGTTATGTTCTCAATACCCCGTTCTCATAGCCTTTTTCGCGCATTCTTAAATATACATCAGCAATGATGTGCATTCTTTTGTTCCACAGTTCTTGTCCTAGACTAGCTGAATCGTTGTTTAGGACTAGAGTTCCCGCATCTTCGTACCCACCTTCCCTAGAAGCAGCATCGAGGTCTGTGAGAAATCTGTTGTATGTTGTTCGATCGGGAAAGTCCGAAATAGGCATAGTTTCATCCTCGTGCAATTCTCTATACCAACCTTCTTTCCACCACATCCAAAAATTATTGGTTACTGCCGAAACACGTCCGCAGAATTCAAGCGGCTCGAAGCGATGTTCTTCGTCCAACACAGCTCGTTTCCTTCCTGTTCAGTCGCCTGTCCGTCTTTTATAAGCTCCGCATAAGAGCTCTTTAAGGATGCTAATACTTCTTGTTTACGTTCTTTAAATAAATGGTCAATTTCACGCTCAATTCTTGTGTAACGATCAACCTCTCTGGTTTCAACGGCACTTTTACCTAAGGTAGAGGCATTTGTCATTCCTTAATTTTACCACGGACTTATTGTATCCGATCTGTTACAATGTCGAACATGAAAAGCCTTGTTGTTAAAGGTCGCACAATAAAATTGCCGGATTTTTTTCCCGATGCCACAAAAGGCGTTATCCGCTCGTGCTCTAGTGAAGATGTTGCCCAGGCGGGAATAAACGGTTTAATTGTCAACACCTATCATCTGTTAACCCAGCCGGGACCTACGGTTTTGGAGCAGTGTGGTGGGATAAAAAAGTATATGAACTGGAACAGAACCGTCATTAGCGATTCGGGCGGATGGCAAGTGTTCAGTTTGATTCATAGAAATTTGGGGATGGGGTCGATTAGCAGGGATGGTGTGACTTTTATTAAGGAAACCAAAGGCGGAAAGTTTAAGTACAAAATTACGCCGGAAAAATGCATTCAAACTCAGTTTGGGATTGGGGCCGACATCATGATTTGTTTGGACTACTTTACGCCGGAAAATCCCTCTGCCGATGATTTGGATATAAGTGTTAAGCGCACAGTGGAATGGGCCGACAGATGTAAAGAGGAGTTCGACACCTTGTGTAGGCAAAAGAAGCTTGGGGCGATGGGTCGGCCTTTACTATTTTGCGTACTTCAGGGCGGGCGGGATAAAAAGTCGGTGGAAAAGTGCGCGGAAGGTTTAAGGCAGTTTAATTTTGACGGGTGGGGTTTAGGCGGTTGGCTTTTTGACGAGGAAAGTAATTTGGATTTGGATATTTGCCAGCATTATTACGACTGTATGGAGCACGACAAACCAACTTACGCTTTAGGCATTGGAAATCCCCAAGCTGTGGCGGATTGTGCCAAGATAGGCTTTGATATTTTTGATTGCGTTCTTCCCACCCGCGACGCCCGCCATAAAAGGCTTTATTCTTTTAATAAGCCGCCAAAAGAAATTGATTTTAGTGTCGATAAAAAATGGTACAGCACTTTTCAGATCGATCGAGAGAGGTACATTCGAGACTTCTCCCCCATCAGCGAGTTCTGTGACTGTTTTACCTGCAAAAACTATACCCGCGCCTACTTACGGCATTTATTTGAAATCGAAGACACGCTAGCTTACCGTTTGGCTACAATTCATAATCTGCGGATGTACTCAGTGCTTATGGAAACCTTACGGAATCGGTGATATTTGGGGTGACGAGTTATTTAAGGATATCGTTTACAACCTCTGTAATTTTGGCGAGCGAGTTATCGACCTTTAACAAATAACGCAAAATATTTAGTGAAGATAGCTTAATTTTCATTTGCGCTTCGTCCAAATTGGTTAAAACTATGATTTTGGCATTTTTACCCCACGGATTCATGCGAATTTCTGCTATCATTTCGGCGCCATTCATATCCGGCAGTAAAAGGTCAGCAATTATTAAATTCGGTCTACTTTTTAAGGCTATTTCTACCCCCAGTTTTCCCGATACGGTGTGTTCTACAGAATACCCAGCTTTTTCCAGAGTATAAACAATTGATTCGATTACTATTGCGTCGTCCTCCACTAATAATATGTGTTTTTGATCCATAATTTGGTGGGCGAAGGGGGACTTGAACCCCCACCCCTTGCGGGATACGGTTCTAAGCCGTACGCGTATGCCAATTCCGCCATCCGCCCGTGAAAAATAATATCGACTTTGTTAATCTTACACTATTCGGAGGCGAAATTTTCAATCAAGTCGGCAAAATATTTAACGCCCTCGCACCAAGATCCCTTGGATGGCGGTGTGTAAATTTCCATTATCTGGCAAGGATCGGTGATGCCTTTGGAAAAAAAGTTCACGCCAAAATACTTTGACACAGCGGAAATTCCGGCTTCCCAACCGTTAAAAGTTTTAATATTTTGACCCCAAATACCGTAACCCCAAGCATTGTACGATTCCGTAATACCAGTAGGTTCGGGCGTTTTTTTGCCACATCCAGATTCCTGAAAAGCCACTGCCGGCACCAACCAGTAAGGAATTCCATGCTCGTCAGCTTTTTCCACAATAAATGCGCCGTTTCCAGCCAGAGGACATTTAAACTTCTCAAACACCTTTTCTATTTTTAGCGCCCGCGAGTCAATTTGAATAGCTTGAAATTGAGATTCAGGTAAAGTAAGGGTTTTTGCCCCAAATACGCTTGGGCTTTCCACCTCGGTTTTAAAAGAAGTGGCGTATACAAAGCCCGCAATCGAGCCTGTTGTTACGAGCCAAACTAACCCTAGCCACACAAAAGGTGCGCTCATCTTAAAAATAATGGAATTGGGCCTTTTTATTAACATGGTGTTTATTAAGTATGAAGTTTTTGAAAGACTTGTCAACTCGTTGATTCCTTTAAAAAAGGTTTAGAGCAGGAACGTTACGCAGTGGATGCGGCTTCTGTAGAGTCGTATGACTTGATTATTTTGGACTTAATGCTCCCAGGTATGGACGGGATGGATATTTGTAAGAAATTGCGCGAGCAAGGAAATCACACGCCAATATTAATGCTAACGGCAAAAAGTCAGGTTGACGACAAGATTAACGGGCTAAACTCCAAACTTTCCGTAAAGGATTTAATTATAGATATAGCAGGAAGAACAGTTTTACACATTTTTGGTAGTTTTTTGGCAGATTCTATCAGGATGCATTCGGTCTCTATTTTTTGTTTGACAAAGTAGCTTGTTAAGTTAAGATTAATATAGTTATGAGAAAAGTAGCTGCCCATAGTTTTTACAGCCAAGGCTTTACTTTAGTAGAATTGCTTATCGTTATTAGCCTTGTGGGCATATTGGCTAGTGTTACGCTTTCAATCCTAAATCCAAAAAAACAACGACAAGTGGCAGAGGACGGAGTCAGACAGTCTAATCTGGAAAAGCTGGCGTTAGGTATAGAAGCGTATGCTGCCAATAATTCAAAATACCCCACTGAAGCCGAGATGGTTCCCGATCCTGGCGTTGGCAACAAACCTGCTGGAATTGAGGCTGCGCTTTTTATATCTAAAATCCCAAACAACGAACCCACACAAGGCGTAATCTACACATACTGGGTATCCTCTGATCTATCTTCCTTTAATGTTTGGGTGTCAAAGGCTAGCAACACAACGGATTGTTTTAAGTACGAGTCTGCTTGGGGGAACATTAGGGACTGTATGCCATGTGGTACGGGGATATGTTCTGGACCTACACCCACGCCTTGATGAGACGGAAAACCGCTACCTGCCAAATACATTGGTCTGCTCAAGAGTGACCTGGCTTTTGAATACAAAGATAAAGGAGTTTTTCTCATGGCAGTTCCAAACACCACAAGAATAGTCACACTGGACTTTCTGGGGTTTAAGCAGGAGGTTACAAAGGGACCTTTTGCGCGTATGTTTGCCATGACTGTGCCGGCTAAATATGTGGAAGAAGCAAATCGACAAACGGATGTGGCCATAAGAAGCGGAATTATTAATAATCTACGTCCGCCTGCAGACCGATTTAACCTAACATTTATTGTAGGCGTTGTCAGTCTAATAGCTGTGTTAATAGGTGCCGTAGTCATCGTGAAAAGTTCTTTAATTAAATTTCCAAAGTTAAGAGTAGCCAACTCACTGATTGTTTCCACAATGTTTGTTTTCTTCTCGATGAACTTTAATCCACGAAACGTAGATATTTTGGCAACCAGAAGCTATGCCAGAATAGTATTAGCTTATCTATCAAACATTATATTGTTTTTTATTGTTATATATTTGGTTGCTACTGTGGTGTCACTGTTGCGCCAAAAGATGTTTAATAAGAAGTAGTCAGTCGCAACTATCTTAAAGACGACATCTGATAGTCATGATATCTTCGATCCATCTAAGTCTGGAAAGAGAGTCTTTAATGTGTGGTAACTTGGCTAATAATTGTTGAAGTTCTTCTTTTAAAACTTTTTCTTTAATGGTGAGCTCTGTTTTCTCAAAATCTCTATTCGCATGCTCTATAAATTCAATTACAGACTTTTGGGGTAATTCGTTATTTATATTGCCTGCCGCAGTTACTACCCTGTGCAGGTCCATTTTTATTGAATCGATAATAAATTTTTTATCTCTCGTAACAAGTTTTCCAGTTTACTTCCACTTCTTATTAAAACTTCCTCACAGTCTATGTGATATTCACCGCCAATGGCCAAGATGTTTTTCTCAATGTCTACAACGGTTTTTATGTAGTCATCGTAGGATTCCCTTGCTTGTTCAAATTCTTCGGGAGTAATTTTTCGGTCAAGAATTATTATCGTGCGTTAATTTTATCATGGTCGACTATAGCGAACGATGTTTGCAACTATTTTATTGCCTTGAACGACCGCCCCACTGTCCAAACTTTCTTGATCTATTAAAAGGTTATGATGTTCAGGAGCTTTGACCAGAACGTCTGGCTTACAGATAAAATTCTTCCTGTAGTCGGATCAATCTCGATTCCAACCGGAATACTTACATCAAACAAGCCGAACAATTTTCCATCTTTATATGTTGTGCCTTCATATTCATATTTACCGTCAACTGTTTCTATTTTAAGCTCTACTTTGTCTACGGTGGTTCCCAACTTGCTGTTTGTTTCAATTTCCTGTTCGAGTTTCGCTTCTACTAGGTTATTTAGCGTAGGAGCGCCGGCCGTCTTGGCTTTGTATTCGAACTCTATTTCATGACCATCCTCATCCCTATCATTGTCATCGTTGTCTTCTACTTCATCTCCATCTTCATCTTCCTGTTTTGGAGTACCATCCGCGTTTAACTCAACAGACTTAATCTGTACTCCGTTGGTGTCATAGGTTACCGCCCTCATTTCTACCTCTTCTTCATCTGTAATTCTGTAGGTTTTTGTGGTAGTGCCGTCAGCGCCTCTTACTATAGATACAAGTGCCACCTTTTCCTCATCATCCAATTCCTCTTCCCTTAAGATACCGTTAGGATTTAATACCATCGACTTTGTCAGATTTCCGTTTACGTCGTACGTTTTAGCTATAGTTGTTACTTCCTCTCCGTCGGTTATTTTGAATGTTTCAGTGGTTGTTCCATCTGCGTTCTTAATTGTGGAAACAAGCTGAATCTTTTCTTGTTCGTCTGCGTCTTCTACTTCGTTCTCGTTTTCATCGTCAACTTCCTCTACTTCATAGGTTGTTCCGACCCGGTAAACCGGTCTACTTCTGTTTTCGTTCTCGTTCTCTCTGTCATTTTCATCGTTCTCATCTTCTGATTCACGGTTAGAATCCTCATCGTTTTCACTGTCGTCTTTGTCTTCTTCGGACAGAACTGCCTGTCTTTGTTGATTGGATACTGTTTTTGCAACTGTTCCTAATCCAATTACGGATACTCCGAGTATTGCTAAAAGTATTGGAAGATGAACAGAATACAGCGATATTAGGTTTTTTCGGCAGGACTTTATCATACATATGTATAATCTAGGAAAAAACACAATATGTCAAGTATGTAATAATAACGGTCTCAATCAGGTACTGGTCGACTATACGAGACGATGTTTGCAACTATTTTAGCACCTTAAGCGAGTCTGTTTATATACCCAGTTTTAGTCCGGAAGTATCAGTGTAAAGCGGTAGATTGGCAAATTGGTGCTTAGTTGGCACTTTTATCTTTAAGCCTGTTGAAAAACGAATAATCTAGCTTGGCTTTAAATATATCCTCGAAAATAACATTGAGATCTTCAGACTTTTCTATTCCACTTTGGGCTTTTAGAAACTCAAAGAGAGTCTTTTTACCAAAATTATCCACGATTAGCTTTATGGCGTTTCCGGATTCCTGGTAAATCTTCTTCCCGTCCAAAAACCCATTAAACTCTTTAGGCATGCTGTATTTGTCTAATTGTCCGGCTACATAAACGGACACTCCCTCATTAATCCACGCAAATTTACATTGTCCAAAAGTCATTTGAAAGAAAGAAAAGAATGGCACAGTTCGTGCTTTACTAGATGCTCAATGTTATAGGTAGCGCCGTCATGACTACTTTCTTTAGACATATTCTTCGGATTTAAAATACAAACGGCAGTTCTGCCCATACTCCAACCCACAACCCAATCCTCCGTATCCTGTTCTTTTAGCAAGTTAATACTTTTTCTATCATCCACAACGAATATTTTGGGGGTGTTATAGACCTATTTCTGGTTAAAAAACTCGTTTAGTTCTTTTATGGCCTTATCTTTATATTCTTGAAGTACCGGATTCTCCAGCGGTGTTATCTTAAAGATTGAATTCACAACCAGATATTACAATATATACCGAGGTTTATCAAAGTAATGCTTATAATTACCTAAACATTAACGCTGATTCATCTGATCACTTATTGTACAACACAAATTTGATAAATCAGTGTTTATAGCCTAGTATGTGGCCAGAACCTTGAAAAGTACATAACACGGAGGTGTTTTATGTTCAAGCTAAAGGATAGTGTTAAGATGGTATTGGGTGCGACGCGGGGAGCTCTCCTTGCCTTGGAAAGCGGCAAGGTTTACAGCGTGAACGAAATCGCTGTAAAAGTTTTATGCTACGACTTGGAGGACGAGCTCTACTGGAGGAGTCTTTGCGAGGCAAGCCTTGCAGAGGAATGTCAAAATCAACCCGATTCAACAACTTATATACTCTCAAAAAGCACGGCAGTAAGTGCAGATACCAATAAGCTACGCTTCATCTGGCTAGAAGTAGTCAGCGATGGGTGCAACTTGCGGTGCTTGCACTGCTATGCCGATTCCGGTGTAGGTAATAAGAGCGTTGGTGAGAGTATGCGGTTTGAGGATTGGGAGCGCGTGTTGCGCCAAGCCTATCAGGCGGGTTGTCGAAAATGTCAGCTCATTGGCGGAGAGCCGTTTCTGTACAGAGACGGAAACCGGAACATGCTTGACC
Source organism: Patescibacteria group bacterium (assembly GCA_041658075.1). Classification (GTDB taxonomy): domain Bacteria; phylum Patescibacteriota; class WWE3; order UBA101185; family UBA10185; genus JBBAAW01. The sequence goes on along the minus strand of JBBAAW010000005.1, from coordinate 14,291 downwards.
TCGTTCGTGCAGCTCATGCGTGTGGATACGACTTCGTTGAAGTCTATACCAACGGAACATTGATGACTGCTGATGCGATTGCCCTGTTTTCTGAACTGGGTACCCACGTAGCGTTGTCCATGTACTCCAGCCGACCGGAGATCCACGACAGAGTTACCGGTGTGGACGGAAGCCATGCACAAACAGTGCGAGCTATCGACATGCTCTTGGCAAGCGGTATCAAGACACGTGTTGAAGTTGTTGTGATGAGAACGAACCAGGATACCGTCGAAGAAACTATAGCGTATCTCAGAAGTAAGGGGGTTTCCACGGGTAATCCGGATCCGCTAAGGCCTACGGGACGAGGTGTCTCGGAGGAGTTGTTTCCCGACCTCGCTGTGCTTCAGAAATACGGTGTCTTAATGAAGCCTGATTTCACATGCAGTGAACGCACTGTACGCAAAAACATGGCGGGAAACCCCTGCCTTAACGGCAAGCTTGCTATTACATCGTCAGGTGTCGTTTTCCCGTGTATCTTTGCCAGAGGCTGGGAGGTGGGAAATGCCCGAACCATGGACATTGAAACTGTTCTACAGGAGTTCAGGCTAGTCCGTGTTTGGGGTAGTACCAAAGACTCGGTGTTGGTGTGTCGGGATTGTGAATACCGCTACTGTTGCAGAGACTGCAGGGTGCTTGCCGGCGGAAGTACCGATCACAACAACTTTCTTTCCAACCCATACCCTCGCTGCTCGTACAATCCGTACACCGGAGAGTGGGGATCGGGGCTGTGGAAAGTCGATGGCAACGGAGTTCCTTTCTACGAGAGGTTCTCTTAACCATACCAATTTGCTTCGTTAGGCGGGGGTTCAAATGGCAAGTTGGGTTGTCACAAGTTCCAGAGTAATCCTACGAAAGGAGGAAAGCCATGTCTACTACCGGAGCTACGCTTGTGTTGGTCAGTCCTGTGGAAAGCACCGCGGTTCCATGTGGGTCAAATAACCCATGTCAGCCCGACGGCTGCAGTCCGGCCGGTGGTCCGCCGTGTCATCCCGACAACGTGTCGTGTCGTCCTTACTAGCATATCGTGATCTCTAGTTAGGACACGGAAACCGAGCGTATGTGCTTAACCCCCGCTACGCTCGGTTTTTCTTTAAACTTTCTTCTAGTCTCTTTTGTAAATCAAAGATGGTTGATGGTTTCTTATTATCGCTGTTTAAGTATGCTTTCCATTTTGGCAGCATCTTTTGCTCTAATTTTCTTAAATATTCATGTCCGACATCTTTTCCGTCGCAGGTAAAATACTTTCCTCCCTTATTTAGCCTTACTCTAAGTTCGTTATCTGTGATCAGTTCTATTAAGGCGTGAGTTAGGTCGCTCTGTTCAAAATACTCGTGTAAAGCCTCATGAACCAAATAAACCAGGCTGTAATTACCCCAATCTTCACTATGTCCCCAAAAAATCTTACCGTCACTTAAATAACTACCTCCACCAACTGCAGGATGTATAACCAAAACCTCAAAATCTTTAGGCGGAGGGTCTGTTTTTAAAATGCTTTTTAGGTGCTTTTCAACTTCGTTCCTCTTAGTTCTCCACTCGTTTTCCAACCAATCTCTGTATTTTAAAGTTTCCTGGTAAAAATCTTTATATTCGGACGACCCCTCTGTGTCGGTTAATAAAGCCTCGGTTTTTTCTAAAATGTTTTCTAATTTCTTTTTATAGTCATCTGCAAAGATGAATTTATAGTCCGTACTATTTTGTATCTCATAGGCTTCTCTATGTTTATCCCACATCCGGTTTTTTAGTTCAGTGAATCTACCGGCGTCTTTAGGATTGCGTCTGAAAAGCAAACTTGCTGTTAATAAATCTTTGTGAATTGTGAAGTTAAAGTTCATATTTAGCCTGTATTATATACTTTTTCAAATATCCGGCAGGATTTCTTGCGATTTAGTATAGCCATAAGCTGGGTGTGTTACACTAAAGCCGGCTTAGGTTATTTAAAATATGAAAAATAATAATCAATGGGCAGTTGTAAAAGCTTTGGTAACAATTAAAGAAAAAGTTACTCTGGATAAACATGAATTAATATTGCAACTTTTTAATAAAAGAACCGGTAAGGAGATTTTAGAAAGCGGTTTTTCCACCGGTTGTACCGATGATGCGATTGCTTTTATGTATGTTTTGGATGGTTTGGGACAGGATTACCGATATGTGGAAACAATAGAAAAGGATTGGCTAGAAAGCCCCATGGAAAATAGTAAAATTAAAGGGCATGCTTATGTTGAAGTAGACGGGTTTCTAGTAGATCCGCAAAGAAAAGCCATACATCTAGATCCAAGTTGGGTTTTGTCCAGATATGTAATTTTTGGGAAGGCTAAAAGCCCATGGGATTTGGGACTGAATTCGTTTCAGGAGATGGCTCAGGCCTTTATGAATTATAAGGAAAGTTATAAAAAGGGTTTGATTAAGACATAAAGTATTTAGCGATAAACGCCTTAACCGTTTTTGTTTCTTCCCAAAGTTTAATAGCGTCGTCTAGCTCCTGTTTGGTTTCTGCATAAAATGCAGGGTCTTTTTGCCCTGTAATAGCCACAAACTTCGGTAGTCTTAAAACAACATCATTAAATATTTCTGATAATTTCCAAATTACTTTTTCTCCCAACCCCTTATACTCCTGGTCAAAGTTTTTCCCCACATAAGCATAAAAGATAAAATGGAGCATCTCGTGAGCGCACACATAGTTTGTGGTTGCGGGGTGTTTGTAAAATGTTTGGAATTCCTTGGTTTCAATGAACCGTGGGTTACAGTTAAAGATGGACAGATAGCAAATGTACTTCCCTTCCGGCCACGGTACGTCAAACATCTTGTTCGTTACTTCAAAGAATCTTTTATTGATTTTTAACCAGTCACTACCCATTTTTTCTTTAGCATCCTCCAGCTCTTTTCTGTGAGTTTTATAGTAATCATCAACATACTTATCGTTAAAAGCCTTTTTAGCTTCCGGTTCCAGATTCTTACCTTCTACAAGGCCGGGGTGATCTTTTATGACGGAGTTGTAGAACATGCTGCTTTTACAAGTCCACTTGTCAAGTTCAAGATTGAGTTGGAAATCTATGTTTGGATGCGAGTTCATTAAAGTTTTAGATATCTTTAAAATTTGCTGGTCGGGGTGACAGGACTTGAACCTGCGGCCTCATCGTCCCAAACGATGCGCGCTAGCCAACTGCGCCACACCCCGATGTTTCCTACGTCGTCGGAACGACAATATGGGTATCTTATCAGTTTTTGTGGGTTATTGGAAACGCTAGATAGAAAGTGGTGCCTACATTTTCCGTGCTTTCAAACCAAACCCGTCCGCCCTGCGACTCTGTTACCCACTTTACAAAATAAAGCCCCAACCCGCTTCCGTTAGTCTGTTTTAGTAAAGCATTTTCTGCCCTAAAAAACTTTTCAAATATTCTGTGTTGATCGTTAACAGGAATACCAATTCCGTTATCGGTCACGCTAATTATTAATTCATTACCAATTACCTTCCCCTTTACCCAAAGCCGGCCTCCCTCCGGCGTGTACTTATGCGCGTTGGAAATTAAATTGCTTAAAGCCTCGCCTACGAGTTTAGTGTCTAGAAAAAGCTGGGGTGTTCCCACGGGGAATTTAATCTCCACGGTCTGTTTCTTACTTTTTATCAATTCTTTAAAGTCGTCCAAAACTTTATCCACTAACTGCGGAATATTCGTTAAGATTGGTGTTATAACAATTTTGTCCGACTCGATGCGGGAGATATTTAGTAGTGAGTTTACAAGCTTTATAAGTCGATCGTTTTCATTTTGGACTTTTTGCATAATCTCTTTTTGGTCGTTTGAAAGCCCTTTAAGATCCCCATTCCAAAAAAGTTCACACAACCATTTTATAGAAGAAAGTGGCGTTCTTAATTGGTGTGATGTGATAGAAATAAACTCATTCTTAACCCTGTCCATTTCTTTAAAGTATGTAATATCCCGTTCAATACCCACAAAAAACTCCACTTCTCCTTTAGAATCTAAAACGGGCGTTATATTAATTTGTGCAAAATAAGTTTCACCGTTTTTCTTTTTATTAATGATTTCCGCGTCAAAGGGCAGTTTTTCTATCTTTATTTTTTGCCACAGCTTTGTGTAGTACTCCGCGTCCATTAAACCGCCCCAAAGCTTTCCAGCTTTAGTTCCCACAATCTCGCCCGACGTGAATCCTGTAAGCTTTTCTACCGCGTCGTTAGCAAAAACCACTATTCCCTCTGCGTCGGTAAAGATAATCTGGCTATCCGTTTTTTCTACCGCTTTTTTAAAACGTTCCAAAAGTTCTTCGAACATAGCTTGGTTGGTTATATCAATTAGTGTGCCTGTATATCCCTGCAAATTTCCCGATTTATCAAGAAGCGGATTTGCCCTTATGTCAACTCGGATAATATTTCCGTTTGGCTTTTTTAGTCGACATTTAATATGTTTGCTTTTTTTATCATTTGTTGCCTCATTCCACTCTTTTTGTGTGGACATCTCGTCTTCCAGGTCGATCATTTCTCTCCAACTTCTGGGCGAATTGCCATTGTTAATTCCCAAAGTTTTTAAGTACAATTTATTGCAGGACTTTATTGCTCCGCTTACGTCCTCAAAAAATGCTCCTATGGGTAAATTTTCTAAATCAATGGTCATTTTTTGGGCAGAAGTTGTTTAATAGCGTTCTCCAAGTCTTTAAGGGATGTGTCGGTTTTTATCAGATATCCATCCACATTATATTTATTGGCGAGAGCTTTATGTTTGTCATCAGAAAGATTGCTAAAAACAATAACTTTAGCATCTTGACCCCAAGAATCGGCTCGTAACTCCGGCAAAATGTCCAGTCCGCTTTCTGCCGGCATCATGACATCTAAAATTATGGCATCCGGGCGACTTTCTAGGGCGGTTTTTAAACCTTCTTGAGCGGAGAAGGCGGTCAGAACGGAAAAACCGGCGTTAGTGAGATACTTTTCTATGGCAAAAACCGCGGGAGCTTCGTCTTCAACTAATAAAAGGGTGGGTGTTTTATTCATGTTTTTAGTTTATAGCTCCTCCATAAGTAAAGCAAGGTTTGTTTCAAAAGGTTTGGATTCGTACACCAGCCGAGAGTTTTTATTTAGATCTACTAAGTGTATTTTTACGGTATAGGCGCACACTTCGCCCACGCCGCAAGGGGGAATATTGTTTGCCCTTTTGTCAAAATTTCTGGAAATCTCCGATACTGCAAAAACGTCGTTATCTAAAAAGTAGGCGCGGTCAAAATAGCAGTTTAGATTGGTAGCACAGTCCAGAAGTCGTGCGTCCAGCAATTTATCGTCCCGCAACCCGTAATAATGAATTTGATTTGCGTCATACCCGTCTCGCGGTTCGTTCCTGTAGTCAATAAACTGCCTGTCACTTGGCGAATACACCACTTTTTTTATATCAAGATACTTTATTATATTTGCGTCGTACTGGGCTTTAGTTGCAACATCATCAATGTTATAAACCGTCATCCAGCTGGTATTGTAAATTTCATTTTCTTCTTTTAGCCTGAACTCGTCAGCCTCAATAATAAGTCCCTTGTTCTTTAAATTAGTAATCCATTTTTGAAAAGGCTTTGACAGCTCAAGTTTTTGCGGGATTTTTGTTCGATCTATATCTTTATCCTGTTTGTAATTTACTATCGTTGCCCCGGCTATAGTAGTAAGAAGAAAAAGGGTTAATACAGCAAAAGCAACTTTTTTAGAAATCCTCTTCATGGGTTAAGTCTACCAAAATCTGGTATGCTTTGCAGTTATGGCATTTAATTTGTTTTTTGTGCGACGAAAGAAGTCAATTAAGAAGTCGCCAAAAATTTATTTAGATAACAAGGAGAAAGCCCGCTCTTTAGTTAACGCGCGGCTTGAATATTTTAACCAATTTTATGGCTTTAAATGGAGTCGCTTAAGCATTAAGAACACTAAGCGACGCTGGGGAAGCTGTTCCAAAAAAGGCAATTTAAATTTTTGTTATAGAGTGGTTTTTCTTCCGCAAGATTCGGCTGACTACATAGTGGCTCACGAACTTTGTCATTTGGGACAATTTAATCACTCTAAAGAGTTTTGGGGGCTGGTTGCTCGTTTGATCCCGGATTACAAAGTTGTCCGCAACAGTCTAAAAGATGTTAAGATATCATAATTCGCTTTAAACAAAAGTTAGAGCACACCCGCTTTTACCAATCCTGCCGGTACGGCCTATTCTATGTATATAGTCGTCGTAGGTTGCAGGTTCGTCATAGTTAATAACGTGGGAGATGTTTGGTATATCAATCCCGCGAGAAGCTACGTCTGTTGCCACTAAAATGTCAATTTCGTCACGTTTAAACATTGAAAGTATCTTCATTCTCTGACCCAGCGTTTTGTTTCCGTGTAATGAGTCGACTCTATGCCCTTTTTTGCTGAGTGCTAAGGCAACATCGTCTGCCCCGTGTTTTGTTCGCGAGAAAACCAATACTCTTTGAAATGCGGTGTTTATAAGAAGTTCGTGCAAAGTCTCAAGTTTTCCTTTTGTGGAGTCGATCTTAACAATATTCTGATTGATGTTATTAGTAGCCGTTTGCTCCGTTAGTTCAATAGTTACCGGATTTTTTGATATTGAAGTTGCGATCTCTCTGATTCTTGGACTCATGGTAGCCGAGAAAAAAAGTGACTGTCTTATGGGTTTTAACTGTGAAATTATTAGTTTTATGTCATGGATAAACCCCATGTCCAGCATTTGGTCGACTTCGTCTAGAACTATTATGTCAAAGACCCCTAAGTCAACGTACCGTTGATTAAACAAGTCGATAAGTCTGCCCGGAGTCGCGATTACAAACTGTGGATCTCTTCTTAGGAGTTTAATTTGAGTTGAATAGCTTGCGCCACCCATAATTAGTACATCCTTGATCCATGTACTTTGTGCAAAAATATTAAATTCTTCCTGAATTTGGTTAACAAGCTCGCGGGATGGGGCTACAATTAGGCATTTCTTTTTTGGATCAAGTAATAAAGAATTTATTATAGGAATCAAAAATGCTGCCGTTTTTCCTGATCCAGTAGCAGATAAGCCGATAATATCTCGATTTTCCAAAATGGGAGTAATAACTTGGGCTTGGATTTTGGTGGGGTGTACATAATCTCTTGAGGCAATATTTTTTAAAAGTTTTGGGTGTAAAGGAAAGTCAGAAAAGGTCATTTGTTTTTCATAAACCTTATCTTGATAGGCAGCGTTGTCTAATGCTTTGGATATGTAGTTTTTGTGGTCTACAATGTCTCCTCTGTAAGGATTTCTTCGTTGAGTTTTAAAGTTTCCTCTTTTTGGGTTCAACGAATAGCTCGAATTTCCACGAGCGCCACGAAAGCCACGTCTATTATTAGAACTTTTATTTTTCATAGTCATCATATTATTACATGTAACTTTTTTCTTTAATGGATGAACAAAACGGATAAAGGAGGGGTAGAGAGTTATTCCACCAGCAGAAACTCACTTAGACCAATTTCGATCAATCGCACACGAAGTATAGCATGGATTGGGGAAAACACGAAACCTATATGCCATTACAGTGGGCGCAAATTTTGCTCTTCTTACCTTACGGGATAACATGCTTTGGCGTTTTGTATGTGATTTTCTAAGAAACTCCCAAAGCCGAAAGTGTCTATTTTCTTTGTCGTAGATAAATTGGTAAACAAGTTCGTGGGAGATTCTGGCACTCGGTACGAGCATCTCTAGCCTGCCGGCAATCTGTTCAGGACTCCACCTTTTACCAAGCCCCTTTATTACATAGCTTCTAATCCATGGGGTTTCTATTTTCTTGGTTTTTGATTCCTTCCTCCTTTTAGTGTACAGGTTTTGGGCAAGCGAGGGGGAGTAACTAACATCTCCTGTTTTTCGATCCTTTTTACTGTTTCTTTTTAACTCTCTACCAATAGTTCTGTGGTTTCTCCCAATGCTTTTTGCCACCTCTCTTAAGCTTTTGCCCCGACCTAAAAGCAGGAAAATATCTTCGCGTTCTTTTTCATTTAGATGATTGTATTTTTTCATGCCCGCCATAATATTTCATATGGTGGGGCACTTCAAACTTGAACTTCCTACGTTTAAAGTTATATAACAAAAATAATAGTTACAAGATATAATTATTGAGTGCATAGAGGATATCCACTCAATATTGATGAAAACAGCACAGAAAGGCTGGTTGCTGAAACGCCCAATGTTAGAGTGACTGGTTTGGAAGTGCAGGGCGAAAGATATGTTTTAAAAGCTAGTTCCAAAATTCTGAATAGAAAACCCAAGGAAGGTGAAACAGTCGATGCTTGCAAGGATGCCAGGTTCAAAGAATCACTTGTGTGGCTAAGAAGCAAAAAAGATGGTCAGAACTTGGCAATGCACTATATACAAAAGGAAGGTGCTTATGCACCAAGAGAGCACTACATAATAACAGAAGATGAAGAAGGCATGCCTTACGCTTTAGTGGTACAGAGAGAAGTTGCAAATGCTGCAGAGTTGCGGACTAGAGCCCTTGAGAGTCTTAGTTTTGAAGAGAGAGCTGATTTGAAAAGATTGCTTGTTGCCAACAGGAAATGTTTTCTTGAAAACGGAGTTGGTTTAGATCTTATTGGTTCTGTAGGCATTGATGAAGAAAAAGCACCTTACATTAAAAAATTTTTATTGCCTCTTAAGTATTCTACTGGCTAGGCTTCCATTTGCACCGAGGGTATTTGTTGTTACAACAGCCTAAAACCTATGGTGGGCGAGGAGGGACTTGGTCACCGGTTCTCGCCTGCTGGCTCGCCAGATGTGACGATTATAGAACCGCTACTCTGTTTTTGGAAAAATGTTTGGATATCGTCATATTTTGCCGTCTCACCTGTCAACAACAATACCTCTGCTAGAAGAGGCTGGTCGGTTAAATTCCACGGCGCAGTCCCCTGTGTTTCTGGTAGAGAGCCAAGTATTTCACCAGTTTCTTTAGTCATTTCTCTTAAAGCTGCGTACAATAATTCCTGCTCATGCGTAATTGCTACTTTACTGGATTCCGACACATTTTTTGCTTGTGCCAAAGAACTCTTCTTTACAGTTAAGGGATTTTCCTCAGCTGTCAATTTTGACAGTAAACTCATTGCTGTATTAAAACTTTGTTCATTTAACTTACCACCTAATTCCCAGTATTCTTTTACATCGTTTTGCACCACCCATTCTGCTTTCTGTCTTAATTCGCTCAACATATCTTAAATAATATCACAAACCCCCAACTCTTTGGGGCAATGGGCAAACAGTCTAAGTCAAGCTTGTCTAACTAGCGCACTAAGCGGGACGATTATTGAACTTTGGATAATCACTGTTCTTTAATTAGTTCAAGCAGAAAGTTCTAAACGATCTCTTAGGTATATAGGAATAATGTTGTTATAACAGGCTTAAATGTATGGTGGGCCATCGTAGACGATGTTTGGAACTTTACGCTAATATTAAGTTGCTAATTAAGCCATCTCGAAAAGACTCGACTTTATGCGAATATCTTAATTGTTGTGGAACAAGCGACGTGGATGTCATTCCTGGAAGAGCGTTTGTTTCAAGATAGTATAGAACTCCATCCTCCGCCAAGATATAATCAGAACGGGAGTAGTAGCCTAGACCAAGTTTGTTATGAACATCGTTATTTGTTTTCATCATCTTGTCAGTTAAATCCTTACTAATTCGTGCAGGAGTATACTCTTGTGACCCTCCCTGTTGATACTTACTCTTGTAATCAAAAAATGGGGAGTTAGGGATTATTTCTGTAGGATATAAGTTCATAAAAGTATTATTCTCGCGAACGGCTCCTAATGACATCTCAATTCCCTTAATAAACGGTTGAAAAATGTAATTATCTATTTTTACGCTCGTTAAGTATTCCTCTAGTTCCTTACTATTCGTTATTAAGTAAATACCCACAGAAGAACCTAGATTGTTTGGCTTTGCAATAAAGGGATAAATAAGCTGCGAGTAACCACTATATGTTGGAATAGTTGTCACAATACCTTTCACTGTCTCCTGTGATTTAGTTTTATTCATACAAAGTCTACATGATACAGAATCTGAACCTGTGTATGGTATTGAAAACGATTCGAATCGTTCCTGGATATAACCGTCCTCTACAAACTCTCCGTGAGACGCAATAATTACTGCAGATCTTGTATTTGATAGATAGTCTAGAAACTCATTTTCAGAAAGCCGCAACCCTTCTGTGTAAAAATATCCATCTTCCCCCCATTCTATAGTTACTGGATTTTGTTCTTTATAAAGTTCGGTAAAGAAATCTCTAGTTCCAAAAGATACTTCCCTTTCGGAAGATGGGCCACCATATAAAATTACTAGGTGTGGTTTATATTTAGACACAGAATAATTATACTTCATTGACAATTTATGTTGATGTAACAGCCTAAGATGTTTGGTGGGCGAGGAGGGACTTGAACCCTCATGACCTTGCGGCCACGACATTTTAAGTGTCGCGCGTATGCCATTCCGCCACTCGCCCGTGTTTTAATGTCAAGATGGTGCCCTCGGTGCGACTTGAACGCACGACCTCTTCCTTAGAAGGGAATTGCTCTATCCGCTGAGCTACGAGGGCTCGCTGGAGCGGCGGACCGGGCTCGAACCGGCGACCTTCTCCTTGGAAGGGAGACATTCTACCACTGAACTACCGCCGCCTACTACCCCTTTAGATGCTTTTGTAGCAACTTATTATACTCTATTTTTGAAATTCGTCCTTGGTTTAGAAGGTCCTTGTACCTAACAAGGGTTTTATTATCAATAACTTGCTCCGTGTGGTTGGGTAAACCATCAAGCCCGCCTCTCTGTTGACGTTCTTGACCTTGGTGTGGTGCATAAGCTCCGTGGGTAGTGTGAATTTTAGCGTCAATAATTCTTTTAGCCTCGCTCCCCTTCCCCTTCCTCACATACCTAATTAAAATATTTTCAAATCCGCCCGTGTTGATGATCTCCAGATGAGCAAAAAACAGGTCTTTAATTAAATTTACCTGCGACACATGGCTGTAGGAAATAGTAATTTCCTCTTTGTGAAAAAGTAGCCGTCTGCGTTCAAAAACCATAGCGTGGTCATACACCTTTAAATGGTGTGTAAAAAAAGTTTTATTCATAATTTTGTTGGCTTTAAGGTCGTATAGTAAGGCAGACATAATTTTTGTTTATAAAAATTAGAACAAACTTTCGTTTTCCGGCCTTTCAAGTTCGGCAATGTATTCCTTAGGATCTGGTGCAGTAGTTTTGGCGGGAACTCTCCCGGGCTTTTTTTTAACTAAAGGATTGATGCTACTATCATCGTCTGCTACACTGTCGTCTAAATACGGATTTACCGGCGGCAGCGTTGCCCCAGTAGTTATTAAAGTGCTAATCTGTTCTTTGTTGCTCATAGTACCTTATGTTATATAATACTCCCATGAATAAGCAAGTGGTTGATGTTTTAATCCTTGGTGGCGGGCCTTCAGGACTTACTGCGGCAATTTACACGGCTCGTGCAGGTTTGTCAACTGTGATTTTGGCGGGAAATCCTCCCGGGGGTCAACTTATGTTGACTTCTGAAGTAGAAAATTTTCCTGGTTTTCCAAATGGAATCAAAGGTCCAGAGTTAATTTCTAACATGCGGCAGCAGGCTGAACGTTTTAGAGCGGTTTTGCACAATGAAAACGCCGTTCAAGTTATAGGCTCTTTTGAAAAGCATTTTGAGATTTTGAGTGACGCTAATGGGCGCTATTTTGCTAAAACCGTTATTATAGCTACCGGCGCCAGCGCAAAGTGGTTGGGCTTGGAAAGTGAGCAAAAACTACGCGGTCGGGGAGTTTCCGCCTGCGCTACCTGCGATGGATTTTTCTTTAAAGATAAGATTGTTGCCGTGGTTGGGGCAGGCGACGTGGCTATGGAGGAAGCAACTTTTTTAACTAAATTTGCCGCTAAAGTTTATGTTTTGACAAGGGGATCAAAAGAAGAAATAAGGGCGTGCGCGACTATGAAGAATCGAGCTTTAAAAAATCCAAAAATCGAGTTTTTACATAATACAGAGATTGAGGAGGTTTTGGGTGAAGAGCGTGTAACAGGTCTTAAAGTCAAAAACAACATCACGGGTAACCTGTCGACACTTTCCGACGTTAAAGGATTGTTTATAGCCATAGGTCATAAGCCCAACACGGAATTTCTGCTTAGTGAAAATGTTCCTGTGATAGAACTTGGGAAGTTTGGTTATGCTATACCAAAAGAATCTACTCACACTCACACCAATCAGAAAGGCGTATTTATTGCCGGAGATGTTTCAGATCATAAATATCGTCAAGCTATTACCGCGGCTGGTTTTGGTTGTATAGCTGCTCTTGATTGTCAAAAATTCCTAGCTGAAAGTTCATAGTATGATAAAAACAAGTAGCAGATGGGATTTATCACCTTTATTATCGGATGACAAAGACCCAAAAGTCGACCAGATTATTGCCGAAGCGCAAAAAGCGTATAAGGACTTTGTGAATAAATGGCAAGGTCGGCAGGATTATCTAGAGTTACCTCAAATCTTAAAAGAAGCGCTGGATGAATACGAGACTTTAGCCCACAATTACGATGGAGTGGGTTCGGTGGGGTATTATTTTTCGTTAAGGTATTATCAGGATCAATCGAATCCCCAAATAAAGGCGCAAAACAACAAGATTAATGATATCGAGGTTAAAATTGCCAATGACGTGGAGTTTTTTACTAACAGACTTTGCAGAGTATTACCAAAAACGCAAAAAATTATGCTAAGTTACCCCGAGCTCAAAACCTATAGGCACTTTCTGGAAAAGCTTTTTGAGTCGGCGCGTTACACGCTGAGCGAGCCGGAGGAAAAAATTCTAAATCTTAAAAGCCAGACTTCTTTTAGCAATTGGGTGAGTATGGTTCAAGAATTCGTGAGTAAAGAAGAACGGGAGGTTTTAGACGAGTCGGGGAAAAAGGTGATTAAACCCCTTTCCGATTTTATGAGTCTTTTGAGTAGTTCAAAAAAGAAAGTGCGGGATATTAGTGCGCACGCTATAAACGAGGTTTTGGGAAAGCATGTTGACTCCGCGGAGCATGAGTTAAATTCTATCCTGCTGGATAAAAAGATTAACGATGAGCTACGTGGTATTGAGCGGCCGGATAAAAGTCGTCATCTTTCTGACGATATTGATACAAATGTGGTGGATGCTTTGGTCGAAACGGTGAGCAAAAGGTTTGATATTTCCGGTCGATACTATAAATTAAAGGCCAAGGTTATGGGCGTTCCAAAATTAGCCTATCACGAAAGAAATGTTACGTTGGGAGATTTGGGAAAAAAATACCCATACGAGAGAGCTGTAGAAATAGTTGGTAAGACTTTTAAAGGCCTGGATAAGGAGTTTGCAGCTATTTTTTATGAGATGATTCAGAACGGAAAAGTTGATGTTTTTCCAGAGAAGGGTAGGGTTGGGGGAGCATACTGTTTCCATAAAAGATTAAACGATCCTATATATATCCTTTTAAATCACACAGAAAAATTAACCAATGTTTTGACTTTAGGACATGAGATGGGTCACGCTATTAATGACGTACTAATATCACGCGTTCAAGGCGCTTTAAATTACCACACTCCCCTTTCCACTGCCGAGGTTGCCAGCACTTTTATGGAAGACTTTGTTTTTGAACGTGTGTCTAGTGAATACGACCCAAAAGATCGACTATACCTTATTATGGAAAAGTTAAACGACGATGTATCCACAATATTTAGACAGGTCGCGTGCTATAAGTTTGAGCAGGAGCTTCATCAATTATATAGAGAAAAAAATTATTTAACTAAGGACGATATCGGTAAAATTTTCACCAAACACATGAGCGCATATATGGGCGATGCCGTGGAACAATCCCCCGGATCACAGAATTGGTGGGTTTATTGGGGCCACATCAGAAGCTTTTTCTATGTTTATTCTTACGCCAGCGGGCTTTTAATTTCTAAGTCTCTTCAGAGCATGGTACGACAGGATAAACAGTCTATTGAAAAGGTCAAAAAGTTTTTATCAGCCGGAACCTCAGAGTCACCCAAAAACTTGTTTAAAGACATGGGAATAGATATCACCAACGCAAAATTCTGGAACCAAGGACTTGATGAAGTGGAAGCCTTACTTAAAGAAGCGGAAAGTTTAGCCGGCTAGTAACCACGCCCCAATCCACAACTTGCCACCAGTTTTGGATGTATTCAGCGCGACGGTTTTGATACTTTAAATAGTATGCATGTTCCCAGAGATCCAAGGTGAGAAG